>JAWCLO010000009.1:78502-78946 GCA_038850735.1 Methanomassiliicoccales archaeon | reverse complement strand
TACTTGGTTATATTGCCCTATGGAAAGAACGACGTTTATTTACTGTTGTGCCGCTTTTATCGATAATTCTTTGGCTATACATCGGCCTTTGGTTGTACTTCGGAAACAGGTTCATCTTGAACCTTGACATCCTTCTTTGCATCATAGCACCCGTCGGCATAGTCTATCTAAGTAAAATCATTGGCAAAAAATTCCGGCGCCGCACACAGATTCTTGCAACCATCTTGCTTTCCGCAACTCTCATTCTACCGGTTGCTGCTGTTTCAGTCGATAGTCAATTGAAAAAGGCTCCATACATAACTGAGAATATGGAAGGAGTTTACTGGATTGAAACGAATATCGGAAGAAACGAGTCAGTAATTTTCGCCCCTGATTATCTTTCATCAAATCTTCTTCAATTGGGATATTTGATGGCCGTTTGGGATTTTTCTCTCTCAAACAACA
>JAWCLO010000009.1:0-78492 GCA_038850735.1 Methanomassiliicoccales archaeon | reverse complement strand
CATCCAATGGTCATTGCCGAGGAATTCATGTTGAATTCACCTTCCAATATCTCCTATCTAGAACGATTCTTCAATGATCATCCAGGATACAAAGAAAAGGATATCTATGTTCTCTGGGGAACATGGGATCTTGATCGACCTCTCGTCATGACGAAAGAACTCATCCCAGTTGATGATTATGCGTCGAGCCAGTATTTCAAGTGCGTATACCACGGTTACGCTGAGATTCTATACATATATCAATATATTGGCCCAAAAGAATTTAATTCGAATTATCAACAATGAGTAATAAAACAGAGTCATGTTTTTTTCTTTGGCCAAATCGTCTCCAGCTTCATTTTAGTCTGTTCAAACACTCCCTTCTTTCTCAAGATCAGGAGAATGATCCCAAGGACGGTTGGAATGGAAATAATAATGATCGTATCTTCGATCGAAGGACCAATGTCGGCGACGATATTTAGCAGAAAGGTCGTCAAAGGCACAAGAACGAGGGAAAGGGCAATTGATACGGCAATCCGCTCAATTGCGTGAAAGAACTTTGTCTGCGGAGAGTCGTCAGGCTTTCTTTCCTGCTCTAACAACAAATAAGACCACACAAATCCCGGGAGGAAAAATACTACAATTGTGCCGACGATGATCCGCAAAAGTTCTAAGATCATTCGGATTTGCATCGCAAAATCGATATTTTATAATATTGAACATCGTGGCAATTGAAAAGGTATTATGTAACCCTCTTCGCTAGTTTGCTTATCGTTGATTAGATATAAGCAATATCGGAATATCAGCATCAGCTGAAATTCTTGACTGCAAATTAAATTATAAAACGCCGATAGCCTGCAAATCTACAATATCACGACATCTTAGTGCATTAATGTTCAGGTTCTGGGCGATCTAGAATTCTCTCAACGGATGAATTGAAATTCTCTCTCCTGTATCAAGAAAGGAACAATAAAGTTGATTTATTCGTTCCAGAGTTCCCTTCACTTAACTGGTCTCAATTTTCGCCTATCCTCCTTTCTTTCTGGCGTGCAGTAACATTATGCCAGAAACGCAGACAATTGCGGTTGCAGCGACTATCGCAACAATGCCCACAGGCGACAAAATTCCTGCAATTATCGAAATGCTTTCGACTTCAATTACATGTGTTGAAAAGTTTGGAAGGTAGATTAAGACTTGAACTACGTCATCATTATGAAGCACGGTGTAAACAGCATCATCCAGTTCATCTCCGCTCGAAAAGAATACCTCGAGCGGATCAACAGATTTATTGATTGAAATTCCATCAATTCTCACAACCGTCTGATGTTTCTGGACGACTAAAGATTCCCTGTCAAATGTAAGAACTAACAGACGCCCTTCATGGTTTTCCGAGGACAACTCAAGCGCAATGCGGTTTACCGCTGCGCTCAAAACTCTGACCTGGAATCTGTGATCATACTGCATGATCTCGTAAGCCGCATCATTATTGCGTACAACAACAGAGACCTCGCAGCAGAGTCTATTCTGCAGAATCGCGTTAAAGAGCGCCATTTCGGCAACCATATTTCTACCGGGAACGATCGGCAACGCTCTGAACATCACATGGTCATTTTCTATTACCACATCGATGATCGTGTCATCACCGTCATGCCATGCCGAAATTTTACCGCAATCTGTTGAAATGATCCCTCTGAAATCGCCTTTGGAAATGATGACAGCCTCTTTTTTGTCATGCCCCCCGCCAATATTTGTCCCGAAAGTTCCTGTTATTGACACACCATCAGCGAGTCTAAAGGAGACTTGCAAAGGCGTGACATTTGCGACGACATGATACATACCCGTTGGGTTATCGTGAATAATCATTTGGATCGATTCATTTGCCACTCGAAATACGCTACCATGAACTACCGGACTTTCTGGCTCAAATTCAGATATCGTCACTTTCTTAAAGATATTGATGCTTTCGTTGCGTATCCTCAGCATGTAATCAATCACTTCGCCTGAAGATTCACTGTATAGAAAATCAACGAAGTAGCCGTCAGCCACACCATTGGAATACGTGAACGTTGAAAAGAGTGCATATTTTGCCCCTTCCCTCATCATATTTCTCGTCTGCTCATCTGATGGCGCATCGTCTCCGAAAAAGAAACCCGTTCCGTCAAGCCACATGTGCCCGGAATCGTTCTGATCATGTCCCCCAGGACCCAAGCCGTTGTGCGGCTGTTGTGTAGGTGACTGTTGCATCGTGCCGAATTCCTGGACACCATTTGCTGATGCAGAACTAAGCCCTCCAGACATGGTGAGCATGGCTACGATTCCACAAACGAGAAGACCAGAAATTTTCCTGGTCAAATGAAATTTCATAGAGCTTCTCTTAATTAATAACTCGCAGTTCTTAAGCACTTTATGGTTCAAGCATCGAACAGTTGTGAAACTTACCTTTCACCAAAACATTACAACATTTGGGATAATTGCAAATTACTGGGCTACACGAATTAACCGACAAAGTCTAATAAGCAGCGAGTTCTAATCCTTCTTGGTGTGATAGGTGACTCCGGTTGACTTATTTCTCAGAATTTGTCTACTTGGATTTTCAATCATATTGTCAATCGTTTCCCTACTAGCATTGAGAAAATATCGAGAACCTAAACTGGCAATAGTATCTGTAGCTTTCATCCTTTATACTGTCCTTTCAATACTCATCATTTCTTCGGAGTTCATTGGGATGGAAGAATTTGCCGTAGGTTCTCATGTTGTGATTTTCAATCTCGCAATCCTGCTTAGTCTTTACTTCGCGCTATTAAAGAGATGAGAAGGTATGGAAGACCCCCTCAACCTGGAAAGCAGGCGAAGAATCTATCAGTTCATAGCCAGAAATCCGGGTACATATTTGAGGGAAATGGAGCGCTCTCTTTCAATGCAGCCTGGTGTACTCTCATATCATCTTGATTTGATGGAGAAAAAGGGACTCATCAGATCGGAAAGTGATGGATACATCAAGAGGTATTTCCCCGCAGAGAAATTTAGGCAGAGAGATAGGAGGATCGTCTCATTTTTACGACAGCCTTCTCCTCGGAAAATTTTGATGCATCTATTAGTTAACGGATCCTCGAGTTTCCAGGCATTGATGAATGCCGCGGGAATTTCAAAATCAACGCTTTCGTATCACCTGAAAAAGCTCACAGGCATGGGTATTGTACTTGCCCAGCGGATGGAAAGGGAAATTTTTTACAGCGTGGAAAACCCCGATGAGGTCGCAAATCTGCTTATTACGCTGCAGGAGAGTCTCGAAAGCGACGCGGTAGACCGTTTTGTTGATATATGGAAGAAATTGAGCAAGTGAATGCCGAAAGGCACGATCAGGCATGTGTATGATATCACCAACCTTACACCTCATTCTCAGCTACACCTCCATCCATTGCATTGAAACTTCTAAAGATTCTTTGTATTTCAGGGAGGATGTTTCTCAATTCTGCAATCATCGAGGGATCTCTAATAACAGAATGTCGTATAGCTCTATCCAGTCATTAAACCTCATCGAAGGCACCATAGTAAAATGTCGTTGTTTTCAGATTTATTTAAAGTCCAGCGCAAATTATTCTACAGTGAGTTTAGAAAGGCGAATCGAATCCAAACATCAGGAGGGGTGAGAAAACAAATAATATACCAGAAACCCCATTTTGTCTAGATTATTCTCATCAGGGGGGAGATCGATAGAAACTAAAAGGAAAGTCTGGGTAGCGATTGGGGTCGTTGTTGTAATATCCCTCATCGCAACATCTTTTTCTGGATGTGTAGGTGCCCAATCGTCCATCGATGTCATAAAGAAAAGGGGAAAGCTCATTGTAGGAACCTCTGGCGGATTTCCACCATTTGAAGTCGTTAACGAAACAACGCAGCAGCTCGAGGGGCTCGATATCGATCTCGCGTATCGTATCGGCGAGGAACTCGGCGTATCTGTCGAAATCAGAAATATGGACTTCTCAGCACTGATTGGCGCTGTCAAGACAGGCATGATTGATATGGCCATCGCTGGCATGACGATCACTGAAGATAGGAACAAGTCGGTCGCCTTCTCGAAGCCCTATTTCAGAGCCGATCAGGCGATCATAGTCAAGTCGACCAGAACAGACATCAATTCGCCAGATGATCTTGCTGGGAAGAAGATTGCCGTGAACCAAGGGACAACGGGAGATTTTTGGGTGGAAGAGAATCTCGTAGCGACGGGAAAGGTTGCTCCCGAGGACGTCCATAAGTTCGGCTTCGCTTCGGATGCGCTTCTTGAACTCATCGCGGACCGCGTTGATGCCCTCGTCATCGATTCGCCAGTTGCTGAGGCATATGTCGCAAAGACACCTGGTATCAAGATCGTATCGACGGTAATCACGAACGAGTACTACGGCATCTGCATGAACAAGAATTCGGTAGAACTGCTTGAATTCGTTAACGATCTGATCGATGAAATGCAGCAATCTGGTGAAATGCAAACGCTTATCGATAAGTGGTTCTGAGTCGGGTTTCGACTCGACCACATTTTCATCAATTTCTCGAAATGTGATGCCCGATGGGTCTTGAGATAATCGCAAACAACCTCGATTTCTTTCTCAAAGGAGCACTTCTAACCCTCGAGATAAGTCTCTGTGCAATCGCGCTAGGATTCGCCCTTGGCGTACCCATGGGGCTTGCTAGGATCTCAAGAGTATTCCCCGTCAGGGCATTTGCAACGGGATACGTCGAAGCGCTTCGAGGCACACCGCTACTTGTCCAGATATTCATCATATATTTCGGTCTGCCGTCGATAGGTATATATCTCAACCCGCTCGTCTCCGGCATTCTCGCTGTTGGTCTCAATAGTGCCGCATATCAAGCGGAAATCATCCGCGGTGGAATTCAATCAGTGCCGAAAGGACAGATGGAAGCAGCGCGGTCTATGGGCATGACGCCCTGGCAATCGATGCGACATGTTGTTCTGCCGCAGGCAATGCGCCTCATCATCCCCCCGATGACGAACGAATTCATCATATTAATAAAGGATTCTTCCTTAGTGAGTGCGATTAGTGTATGGGAATTGACTCTCGTGGCAAAGGAATTAAACGCAAAGTATTTCGACCCCTTCACGATCTTTCTCTTCGTCGCAGTCGTTTACTTCGTCATGACCTACGCAACCTCGAAAATTATGAGGATTGTGGAAAAGAGAACGGCGATTCCGGGCTTCGGCGCAGGGGATTGATCGAGGCGGTCGATATCCACAAAAGATACGGCGAGCTGGAGGTTCTGAGAGGGATCTCTCTTTCTGTCGAAGCAGGAGAAGTTGTAGTGATCATCGGCCCCTCCGGCAGCGGAAAGAGCACTTTTCTTCGATGCCTGAATAGATTGACTGAGCCTACAATAGGGGAAGTCTATTTTGAAGGCGTGAGAATCACTGATCCCTCGATCAATATCAACAAGATCCGATCACAGATCGGTATGGTCTTCCAAAGCTTCAACCTCTTCCTTCACCTCACTGCAAAAAGAAATATAATGCTCGCTCTCACCGAAGTAAAGGGAATGGAGAAAGGGGAAGCTGAAAGAGTTGCATTGGATGCCTTGGCAAAAGTGGGTCTTTCGAATAAAGCCGATGCATACCCCGGACAGCTTTCGGGAGGACAGCAGCAGAGGGTTGCGATTGCAAGAGCGATCGCCATGAACCCCAAGCTTATCATGTTTGATGAACCTACATCGGCACTCGATCCTGAACTTATAGGCGAAGTTCTCGATGTTATGAAAGGTTTAGCTAAGGAGGGGATGACCATGATTGTGGTCACGCATGAGATGGGATTTGCAAGGGAAGTTGCGGATCGAGTCGTGTTTATGGATCACGGTGCCATTGTCGAAGAAGGGGACCCTTCGATCATCTTTACAAATCCCATTAACGAGAGGACAAGGATGTTCTTGCGCAGGATGCTTCACGAATGATTTTTTTAGTGTGAAAAAACTTGAATGCTCAGCTTCTTATTTACCTTCTCGATCACTTATTCTTCTCATAGCAACTGTTGCCAAAGCATCTTTTCAATAAAATGATATTCCAATTAGCGGCATGCGAAGAAATAACAATGTTTAAATAGAGTTTTTCCGATACCAAAATCCAATGAACGCTGCCCTCATATTCGTGAACTCTTCTCTTTTGGTCAGCGTGCAGGTTTTGGTCGTGTGATAGGGGACACGATCCTCGTAGGATGGTGCGTCCCCGTGATTGTTTGTGAGGTATTTGGATGAGAGGATCGGAGGCTATCATCAAGGTCTTGAACGAAGAAGGCATCAATGTCGTCTTTGGACTGCCAGGAGGGGCAATACTGCCACTCTATGACGAGCTGAGGAATTCAAATATAAGACACATTCTCGTGAGACACGAGCAGTGCGCTGCACATATGGCCGATGGGTACGCAAGGGTGCTCAAGAAACCAGGCGTTTGCATAGCCACATCGGGAGCGGGAGCTACAAACTTAGTTACCGGCATCGCAACGGCATTTCTTGATTCTTCACCAGTCGTCGCGCTCACGGGTCAGGTCCCTACTGGCATCATCGGCAACGATGCGTTTCAAGAAGCCGATATCTTCAGCCTCATGATCCCCATTACGAAGCACAACTTCCGAGTTATGAATTCAAAGACGCTTCTTGCCGATCTAAGGAGCGCTTTTACTATAGCCAGGACAGGACGTTGCGGACCCGTTCATGTCGATCTTCCGAGAGATGTCCAGATGAGCGAAGTTGACGACTTACCCAAGCCGACTTCCAACGCAAATGGAGTAAAGGAGAACCTTGTGGAATTACCCCAGGCGGTCGCACTCCTTGAATCTGCGCAGCGACCGTTGATCCTCGTTGGTGGCGGCGCTGTGTGGTCTGGGTGCGGCCAGGAGATTATGACACTAGCCGAAATGCTCATGGCACCAGTTGCAACGACCCTCATGGGCAAAAGTGCCGTCCCGGAGGATCACCCCCTTGTGCTAGGCATGGTCGGCATGCATGGACGCCGCGTGGCAAATTACGCACTTGAAGAATGTGATGTGCTTCTGGCAATAGGAACCAGGTTTAGCGATAGAATGATAGGTGAACCTTCATCATGCAAAACGAAGGTAATTCACATCGATATCGATTCAGCGGAAGTTGGTAAGAATGTGAGGCCGACAGTAAGCCTCGTCGGTGATGCAAGAAAGGTCATCAGGACGATCATCAATTCTATGCAGATCAGAAGAAAGAGCGGAGTCTGGGCAGAGCGCATGAGATCTCTAAGAAAAGCGTGCGCATGCGAACTTGATGTGGCCGATAACCCCATCAAACCACAGAAAGTCATATGCGAGCTCAACAAACTTCTTCCTGAGAATGCGATTATTACGACTGAAGTAGGTCAATGCCAGATGTTCGCAGCGCATTTCCTCGAGTGCAGGGGGAAGCGCACATTCATTACGGCAGGGGGATTGGGTACGATGGGATTCGGTCTCCCAGCGGCGCTCGGTGCGAAGATTGCCGCCCCAGATAGGGTTGTCGTGGATGTTGCTGGTGATGGTAGTCTCTTGATGGTGTGTCAGGAGCTTGCAACAGCAGTTGAAGAAAACATCCCCATATTTATTTGCCTTCTTAACAATGGCCGTCTCGGCATGATTAAGCAGTTGCAGACACTGTATTACGGTAGGCGCTACTTCTCGATGGATCTTGGATCATCTCCTGATTTTCGCAAACTGGCTGAAGCGTTCGGTGTGCGTGGGGCGCGGGTGGAGAATCCTAGCGATCTACCAAGCGTGATCGAGGAAGGAATAAATTCTGGAAAACCATTTCTAGCAGACATTCATGTTGATAGGGAAGAGGAAGTCCTTCCTGTGACCCTGAGGACTGCAAACGGTACACAGGTATACCAAGGCAAATGCGCATGGAAAGGGGTGTGTTAGATGGAAGTTATCTCAATGATCGTCAACGATCAATTTGGTGTTATGCAGAGGGTAATGGGAGAGTTCACAAGGAAGAAAATCAACGTCGAGACCATCGTGGTCGGCAAGTGTGAATTTCCTGGCAAGGCGAGAATCGTTCTCAGTGTGAAGGAGAGGAAGCAGGCCGAGCAAGCGGTCGAAAGACTTGCGCGGCTTCAAGATGTAATCGAAGTTGAAATCATAGATGAATCAAGGCACGAAGCCTATGCGCTCGTTGCAAACTCATTTGGAAAGGCAAGGCTGATTGGGAGCATTGAGGAAGTTGACAATATCATCGAGATAACAAAGCCTGCGAAGTACATTAAGACAATGAATGCGCTCTAAACAACCCAAATGCCGCAGTTTTCGATGAATAATTTAAACAATAGGTTTGCTATTCCCTATCGTTCAGTGTAGTCTTTCTCGTCGGAGGAAATGAGATGGCTTCGAACGGCAAAATATGGATGGACGGTGAGCTAGTTGATTGGGACAAGGCGAACGTTCACATACTCACGCATGGGCTTCACTATGGTGGCGGCGTATTCGAGGGTATAAGGATATACGAGACGCCAAGAGGTCGTGCAATCTTCAGGCTCCGCGATCACATGATGAGATTCCTCGATTCTGCGAAAGTCATCGATCTGAAAATTCCCTATACGCTGGATGAGCTCTGTGAGATTGTAAAAAAAACTGTTAGGGCGAACGATCCAAGGGTCGATTACATCCGACCAATAGCCTATTACGGATCTGGGACTGTCGGTCTAAACCCTATAAAGCTGCCGACAAGAGTCGCCGTCGCCTGCGTTTATATGGGTCCTTATCTGGGCGCGGATAAGGCGAAAAAGGGTGCAAAAGTAATTACTTCTTCTTGGGAAAAGCCGTCGAACAGGGCAGCAGCGCTAAATGCCAAGATTTGCGGCAACTACATCAATTCGGTTCTAGCTAGGCTCGAAGCGGTGAAGAGGGGCGCGGATGAGGCAATCATGCTCAACGCTGAGGGAAACGTGGCGGAGGGAACAGGAGAGAACATTTTCATGGTGAAAAAAGGCCAGTTGTTTACTCCGGGGATGGCTTCTGGAATACTGAGGGGTATTACGCGAGATTCTGTAGTTGAGATTGCGTGCGATCTTGGCTATGAGGTGGAAGAAAGAAACATCACGCGATCAGAACTTTACGTGGCCGATGAGGTGTTCATGACAGGCACGGCCGCAGAAGTGATGCCAGTCTGTGAAATTGATGGAATGGTCATAGGCGGTGGGGCACCTGGACCAATCACTCTAAAGCTTCAGCAAACGTTTTCTGAGGCGGCGAGGGGAATGAATCCAAGGTACTCTAATTGGCTCGACTTTATTGATTGAAGTCTAATCATCACCACTTTATCTTACTCTTTCGAACATTTCTATGCGTTCACAGCTTCGAGGGAAATCTGGTCTCTCAAACTTATCGATCAGTACTTAGGGTGGAAGAAACTGGCAATTTCGTGTTGGCAGAATCACCTGGTAAGTAACTCGAAAGTGCAGAGCGTTCACGCAGATAAGTTCGGATCAAATTTCGAGGTTTTGCATTTCAATTTTTTGGTTGTGGGAAAACTAGTATAATTAGGAACATATTGTCTATTAGCAAAAAATAGAGGGATATTGAAGTGATGTGTCCTGTCTGCGGTTCTGTCAACGTGTCACCCGAGTTCAAGCTTTCGGAGCACGAAGTCTACTACTGCTGTTGTTGCGGCTCTCATTTCATTAATAATAAACCCATAAGAGAGTGGAAATGAGGGCTTGTGAATTGACATCAAGAAACAAGCGACCATGTATCATTTAATATGGTTTATTTTTCGAATTTAGGAGCAATCCTTCGATTTTATCCATAAATGAAAATCAGTTGTCTCGCAAACAGAGACCTGATTGCTGGATAAAGGAATTTTAGAGCAAATAACCGTAGAATCATATACTGGCAATTCCGTAGTAAATACTGAGCATTGGAGTGAGACCGTGTACGAGATTCGTTTTCACGGAAGGGGTGGTCAGGGCGCCGTTATGGCTGCCCAGGCTTTGGCGGAGGCGGCCGTTTTAGAGGGATACTTCGCACAGGCATTCCCCTATTTTGGCGCGGAAAGGCGAGGTGCACCTGTTCGCGCCTTTGCAAGAATCGACAAGGAAAAGATCAGAGTGAAATCGCAGGTTTACGAGCCAGATATACTTGTCGTTCTAGATGAATCGCTTTTGGAAATCGATCCGGTAGGTGAAGGACTCAAACCCAGCGGCAAGGCCGTTATTAACACCACGAAGATGCCTGAAGAAATAGATCTCGGTGTCGAGGTCGAATGTGGGACTGTCGATGCCACCGGCATTGCTCTAGAGTCGATCAAGGCGCCAATAGTCAATACTGCAATACTCGGTGCCCTTGCCCGTGTTTTCGATGTCATTTCGCTTGAATCGATCCTTAACGCCATAATGAACAGGTTTGGTGAGAAACTAGGTCACCAGTCAGGAGTGATGAATGCAGAGGCCGCCAGGATTGCGTATCTGAGGACGAAAATCGGCCGCTGCAGTGCACGGAGGCAATTGGCAAAGACAAAGGTATGGCTTCCTGCATGGTATGAAATTCCTCCGGGCAACGCTCTTCCACAGCACGCTATTGAAGGAGTGCTAATCGGCCCTGGGAGCATGGTTCAAAATTATACGGGCACGTGGAGAACGCAGACGCCCCATTATACCAAAGATAAGTGCATCCGATGCCTTCGGTGCTGGTTTTCCTGTCCAGAAGGTTGTATTGAACGAATGGAAGATGACTATGAACGGTGGGACTACCGTTACTGCAAAGGCTGTGGAATTTGTGCTCAAGTATGTCCTGTTAACGCGATAGAAATGATTAGGGGAGTGCACGAATGGCAATGAAAGTCATAAGCGCAGATCACGCGGTTGCGTATGGTGCGAAGCTTTCAAGAGTCGAAGTCGTTCCGGCGTTCCCCATCACGCCACAGACGCTTATAGTTGAATTATTGGCAGAACTCATCAATGATGGTGAGCTCGACGCTCATTTCATGCCAGTTGAAAGTGAACATAGCGCTATGAGCGCTGCTATCGGGGCGAGCGCAGCGGGTGCAAGGACATTTACCGCTACTTCCTCACAAGGTCTCGCCCTCATGCACGAAATGCTCTATGCTGTGCCGCAAAATCGGCTGCCTATCGTTATGGCAAATGTCAACAGGAGCCTCGGAGCAGCATCAGGGATTTGGGTAGAATACAATGACTCGATGCCAGAAAGAGAGTCTGGTTGGTTGCAGGTGTATATCGAGGATAACCAGGAAGCTCTTGATATGATTATTCAGGCGTACCGCATCGCAGAAGATCGCAACGTGATGCTGCCGATCATGGTTTGTTTGGATGGTTTCGTGCTTTCGCATACAGTAGAACGTGTTGATCTGCCAGATCAAAACCTCGTGGATTCCTTTCTTCCGAAATTCAGGCCCCTTCATGTGCTTGATCCAGATGAACCAGTCACGATGAATCCGATTGCCCCTCCAGAATATGCCATGGAAATGCGTTATCAACTCGACCGGGCCATTGAGGGCGCCAAGTCCGTCATTAATGCGGTAGACCATGAGTACTCATCTTTAACAAGTAGATCATATGGCGGTTTGATCGATTCCTACCATCTGGAGGATGCTGAAATAGCATTGCTGACGCTTGGCACGGTGACGAGCACCGCAAGGGCGGTTGTTGACTATTTGAGGGCCAAGGGAAAAAAAGCAGGTCTCATCAAGTTAAGATTCATCCGCCCCTTCCCCGCAGAGGAACTCAAGTTATTCGTTAGAGATCTCAAGGCCCTCGGCGTTTTTGACAGATCTCTCTCATTCAATGGTTACGGCCCCGTGTTCACCGAAGTGCGAAATGCCCTTTACCAGGAGGGAATTCCAATCACAAATCATATCGCGGGCCTCGGAGGAAGGGATGTGAGTTTCAAGGAAGCTTTGGAGATGTTCCAGGTAATCGAGAAAAATGCCGGGAATGAAAAGGGAATGGTATGTTACTGGCATGGCCTAAGAGGAGGTAGTTGATGCAAGAAAAGGAGATTAGGACGATAAAAGATCTGTCGCGAGAGGAATTTCTGACAAAAGGACATGGGGCATGTCCAGGATGCGGTGTTGCGGTGGCAGTCAAGAATATTGCGAGAGTTCTAGGAAAGAATACGATCATTTATGTCCCCGCAAGTTGTCTCATCGTCTTTACTGCTCTTTATCCCTCATCTGCTTTCAAGTGGCCTTTCCTTTACACGGCCTTCGAGAATACTGGTGCAGTTATATCCGGGATAAAGGCCGCTCTCGAGCGTAGGGGTAAACAAGGGGTAACAGTTGTGGGCATGGCTGGTGATGGTGGCACGTTTGACATAGGGCTTCAAGCACTATCCGGTGCTGCGGAGAGAAATGACGATGTGCTCTATGTATGCCTCGATAATGAAGCTTATATGAATACCGGCATCCAAAGGAGCGGAGCTACGCCGTTTGGTGCGTGGACTACAACTTCCCCGGTAGGTAAAAAGATCCAAGGAAAGCGTGAGTTCAAGAAGGATCTGGATGCAATCGTTGCGGCGCATGGAGTTCCGTACATGGCAACGCTTTCAATTGCCCATCCAAACGATTTCGTGCGTAAAGTGCAGAAGGCTAAGATAACGAATGGATTCAGGTTCCTACACGTTCTATGCCCGTGTGTCCCAGGTTGGAGGAGCGAAGCGTCGAAAACCGTTGCCATCGCCCGATTGGCCGTCGAGACGGGAATGTGGACACTTTATGAGATCGACCATGGAGTCGAGAAACTCACATACAAGCCGCGTGAGCTTGTACCAGTCAAAGAATATCTTCAGTTGCAAGGACGTTTCAGGCATATGGGCGAAGATGATATCGAGAAATTGCAGAACTGGATTTGTGAGAAGTGGAGGAACCAATTCTACGAAGAGGTCCCCGTCCCACCCTGCAAGCTCGAGAAGGTGAAAAAAGAACTCATCCTGGACGAGGATCCTCTTCACGGTCCGTGATATGAGTACCAGAACAAATGTGCAAGATACTAATCAACCTCAATACTGGTAAGCCGCGTCTTTCGATCGACAAACCTTTTATATTCCTTTCCCTTTGTGCTCGTTTGCTCTTCAGAGCCGATGAATGATGAAGATGTGTGCAACATCTGAAGGAGGTTATCATAATGCCAAAACCGATTCATGTGAGATTTGAAATGCCAAAAGAACTTCAGGAAAAGGCCTACGAACTAATTGAAGTCGCGAGGGATACTGGTAAGGTCAAGAAAGGTTCCAATGAGGTTACGAAACTCGTTGAGAGGGGTGAGGCTGTCTTTGTAGTAATGGCAGAAGACGTTCAGCCACCGGAGATCCTTGCCCATCTGCCCCTCCTTTGCGAAGAGAGGAATATAATCTACGCCTACGTCCCTAGCAAGGCCGAACTCGGAAATGCGTCTGGACTCGAAAAACCAACGGCTGCCGTTGCTGTTGTGGACGTGGGCAAGGGGAAATCGCTCTTAGAAGGTCTTACTGAACAAATAAAAAAATTGAAAAAGTAGGTGCGAAGGATGCCAGAAGATGAGAACATTCCTTCGGAAGTCGTTGAGATCATCGGAAGGACAGGCATGACCGGCGAAGCGACGCAGGTCAAGGTTAGAGTCCTTGAGGGTCGTGATAAGGGAAGAATCATTACAAGGAACATTATGGGCCCTGTCCGAGTCGGTGACATCCTCATGCTGCGTGAGACTTCTAGGGAAGCCCGAAAACTCACGATCCGGTGAGCGGTTGCTGGGGGCATGAACAATGGTCGAGCGAAGAATCTGTTCATTTTGTGGTCACGAGATTGAACCAGGTACGGGTAGAATGTTCGTCAAGAAAGACGGAACGATCTACATGTTTTGCACGAGTAAATGCTATAAGAACATGGTTTTCCTGAAAAGGGTTCCAAGGAGAACTGAATGGACACTTGTAGCCCAGCGCGAAAAGCAGACCGTGAAAAAAGCGTCAGAGCCTGCTGTGGACAAAGAAGAGGGTGAACAGAAGGAAGGCATGGGGGAAGAAGCTTCTGTTCCTCTGAATACGGCGGAAATGGTTGAACAAGGCAATGAGATGCCAAGCGCAGAGAAAATAGAGCGCAAAGCAAAAAAGATAAGAAAATCAGCCGAGAATCCCGAAATGAAGAACGGATCGTGATAGGGATGATTGAACGGACATTTGTCATGCTTAAGCCTGATGCGATACAGCGTGGACTCATTGGCACGATAATTAGTAGACTCGAGGCGCGTGGATTCAAACCTATCGCAATGAAGCTCATGCACATTCCAAGAGAATTGGCAGAAAGACATTATGCTGAGCATAAGGGCAAGAGCTTCTTTCCTGGTCTCATTGACTACATTACCTCTGGGCCCGTGCTGTGCATGGTCTGGGAGGGCGAAAACATAATCACGGCGTTAAGAACGATGATGGGGAAGACTAATCCGCTGGATGCGGCACCGGGAACAATAAGAGGGGATTTTGCGCAGATAACTGGACGAAATCTTATTCACGGATCAGATTCACCCGAGTCCGCGAGAAGAGAAATTTCGTTGTTTTTCAACGAGTATGAGCTCCAGGATTATAAGAAGACAATCGATGCTTGGATATATGAGTGAAATTCCTAGATGATTATGGAATGTGGTTTTTATTTTTAATTCAATTCACTTCTTCAATTTGTCCTGAGCAAAATAGTCTTAAATTTGTTTTCTCCCTTCAATGTTTTATTGAGACAGTTGAAACTACTGAAGTGAGGTGTTGTTAAGCCAATATTGTCTGGAATGTTATTGTCTAAGTAGAAGAGTTTGGGAAAGATTCTAATAAGATTTCCAAGATGCGATAGTCGATGGCCCTAAGGCAACCAATTGTGAGCGTGCTCGGCCATGTCGATCACGGAAAAACAAGTCTCCTGGATTATATCAGGGGAAGCACTGTCGCATTGCGCGAGGCAGGCCGCATAACGCAGCACATTGGAGCCACTGAGGTGCCAATCGAACACATTTATGAAAAGTGTGCAGCCCTTCTTGGTAGCAGGAAATTTACCGTTCCCGGGCTTCTCTTTATTGACACACCAGGTCATCAATCTTTCACAACGCTCAGAGCTAGGGGAGGATCGCTTGCAGATCTCGCAGTCTTGGTCATTGATGTTGTCGAGGGTCTTAAGCCACAGACGCTCGAATCGATAAGCATTCTCAAGAGGTATAGGACACCGTTTGTTGTGGCTCTCAACAAAATCGATCTCCTAGAAAATTGGATTTCGCATCCCCACACTCCTTTTGTTCTTTCTATACGCAATCAAACAGATGAAGTGAAAGCGAGAATCGATGAGCGCGTCTACACAATTTCCGCTAGACTTCACGAAGAGGGTCTCTCCGCCGAGCGTTACGATCGCATTGAAGACTTCACCAGGAATATCGCGATTGTTCCCCTTAGTGCAAAAACGGGGGAAGGCGTACCCGATTTGCTGCTCGTTCTTATCGGTCTTGCTCAGAAATTTCTTGAATCTGAATTGAGGATTGAAACCGGTCCAGCAAAGGGTACGGTACTTGAAGTAAAGGAGGAGCGGGGTCTTGGACCTACGATAGATGTAATCATTTACTCTGGTACGCTGAGGCGCGGAGATAGGGTTGCGATAGGTACTTCTGGAAAGCCTTTAGTTACTAAGGTCAAGGCGATTCTCAAGCCCAAGCCTTTAGATGAAATCAGGGATCCTAGGGAACGCTTCGATTCTGTTGATGAGGTTTCAGCTGCAGCTGGAGTGAAGCTTACATGCCAGAGCCTGGACGGCGTAATCGCTGGTGGGCCCATCAAAGTCATAGCAGGCAATGAGGACGAGATCGTCGGGGAAATACAAGAAGAAATGAGGGTAGGCATTGAAACAAAAGAAGATGGCATAATGATCAAGGCTGATGCTATAGGGTCCCTTGAAGCCCTGGGATTTGAGGCGCAGAATGCTGGAATCCCAATAAGAAAATATGAAGTCGGAGATATTTCTAAAAGAGATATTGTTGAGGCATCAGCAACAACCGAGCCTTTCTATCGCGTCATTCTCGGATTTAACGTCAAGGTGCTGCCTGAGGCAAAGGAAATCCTTTCAAATTATCCCGTCAAAATTTTCCTAAATGATGTAGTTTATAGGCTGATCGAGGAATACAACAAATGGGTGGAAGAGCAGAAAAGAGTATGTGAAGCTGATAAGCGCGCAAAATTCTCTTTTCCAGGCAAAATCAAAATTCTCCCGAATTGCGTTTTTAGGATGAGCAAACCCGCAATAGTCGGCGTGAGAGTCCTCGCAGGAAGAATCAGACAGGGACAGTCGCTAATCAATAGGGATGGAAAGGAAGTTGGCAAGATCAGAAGCATAAGATCGGGTGAAGAAGCACTCAAAGAAGCGATTGCTGGAAGCGAGGTGGCAATTGCAATCGATGGAGCAACCGTTGGAAGAACCATCGACATTGAGGACATTCTCTACGTGGCGATCGAGGGGTCCAAAGTCAAGGAACTCGAAGCTCTCGGTCTCAATGAGGACGAAAGGATGGTTCTCGAGGAATTTATCGCAATAATGAAAAAACAAGATCCGTTCTGGGGGATCTGAAAAATTCTTTGGGCAAATTTCACCGCTCACGAATATGCTTCTAGATTTGTTAACAAACGATGTGAATTTTTTTTCACCCTCACTAATATGGACGACTAAGGATTTCAGTGAGGCAATGATGAGGAAACAGTGTTCATGAATCAGTGCCCCAGCTTTACGCAGTTGACCAAAAGTTATTTAACGGGAACTACATTAGGGCGAATACTCAACAGGTGTTCAGAATGGTCGAATTCAAGGCTGTCATTAACGATGCAAAAACTGGAAAATCATATCAGGTGACGGTCTCAGGCCATCATGCAAACTCCCTCATCGGCAGAAAGATCGGTGAGGTCATCGATGGCATATTCGTCGGACTTCCGGGATATAAATTGACTATCACGGGAGGAAGCGATAAGGACGGCTTTCCGATGCGAAAGGACATACCGGGCGTTAGAAGAGTTAGAGTATTGCTTTCCGCTGGAAGTATCGGTTTCAAGTCCGGCGAGAAAGGCGTCAGGAAAAGGAAATCGGTTCGCGGAAATACTATTTCACCTGAAATTGTCCAGATCAATATGAGAGTCGTCTCAAAAGGAGCAAAACCGATAGAGGACCTCATTAAAAAAGAAGAAAAGAAAGAGGAGACTAAATGATCGTACCGCAGCAGCCTGAGGTCAACATTGGAATGATAGGACACGTTGACCACGGAAAGACTACGCTGACGAAAGCGCTCACCGGTGAGTGGACAGATCGGCATTCCGAAGAAATCAAGCGTGGGATTTCCATCAGGCTGGGATATGCGGACGTGGCATTCTATAAATGCCCCTCTTGCGACCCCCCAGCTTCTTATGGTATTGACAAGACGTGCAAGCATTGTGGGGGAGAAGCGGAGTTCCTCCGAGCGGTTTCTTTTGTCGATGCGCCCGGTCATGAAACATTGATGGCAACGATGCTTTCTGGTGCGGCTCTGATGAATGGTGCGCTGTTACTCGTCGCTGCGAATGAGCGTTGTCCGCAGCCTCAGACGAAGGAGCACCTCATGGCGCTCACCATCATCGGCGTTGAGAAAATTATTATCGTGCAGAATAAGATCGACCTCGTGACCAAAGAAGAGGCTTTTGAAAACTACAAGCAGATCAGATCCTTCGTTAAGGGTACGATCGCTGAAAATGCGCCGATCATCCCAGTGTCTGCACATCATGACGTGAATATCGACAAGCTCATCGAGACCATCGAGAAGTATATTCCTACTCCAAAATTTGATGCTAGCAAACCGGCGCGAATGTACGTAGCAAGATCCTTTGACATTAATATCCCTGGATCTTCCCCTGAGGAACTCAAGGGTGGGGTGCTTGGTGGAACCCTGATACAGGGTCAATTGGAAATTGACGATGAAATTGAGATAAGCCCTGGCAGGAAAATCGAAGGAAGCGGCGGAAAGGTCTCATGGGAACCTTTAACCACGAGCGTCGTATCGCTTCATGCAGGTGGCACACCTCTTGAGAGGGCAAAACCGGGTGGACTCATTGCGATAGGCACGAAGCTCGACCCATCTCTCACGAAGTCAGATGGCCTGACTGGGCGCATGATCGGTGCGCCTGGCACCCTACCTCCGATTATTAGTAAGTTTACAATGTCAACGCACCTTCTCGAAAGGGTGGTCGGAACGGCTGAAGATCTGGTTGTAGACAATATTCGCACGAACGAACCGCTGATGCTCAGCGTGGGTACGGCGACAACTGTGGGAATCGTAACAAGTGCGAGAGAGTCTTCTTGCGAAGTTTCCCTTAAGATCCCAGTATGCGCCGAATCGAATCAGAGAGTGGCAATTTCAAGGAAGATCTCAGGGAAATGGCGTCTTATTGGATATGGAATCATTCAGTGATCGTGGCAAAATGCAAAAGGTTGTTCTTGACACAAACGCACTCCTCATGCCTTTTGAGTGCACAATCAATTTGGATCTCGAGCTTAAGCGCCTTGTTGGCAACTGTGAAATCCACGTGCCTACATCAGTTATTGAAGAATTATCAAGATCTCACAATAAATACGCAAAAGCGGCTTTGGAACTCGCAGGGAAATACATCATAGACAAGACCAGCCGTTGGGGGGACGAAGCTGTCATTGAACTTGCTACAAATCTTAATGCTTACGTTGTGACGAACGACAAGAATCTTATTTCGAACTTAAGTTCCCGCGGCATTAAAGTCATTTTGCTCCGCTCGAGGAACCATCTTGATTTCTATCTAGATTAGATGAGGGGATGCGGGCAGTCTTCCCCTCGGTCATCTTCATTAGTTTTGTGAGGAATCATTGCGAGTCGTTCAAGCATCAATGCCTTGCCGAATTCCGTTGCGGCATAAACTGGGATTTTCCTCCCTACTGCAAACAGCGCTCTCTCCGCTGCGACTTCTCTTACCCACCTTGAGGCGCACGCGGTGACTATATCGCATGCGTCGAAGAATCTTAATGCATCATCCTTGCTGGCGCCAGTTGTATGGACAGCAAAAATTGCAGCCCTTTCGCCAAATCTAACTCTTATTTTACTCGCCTCGTCCGCTGAAACGACCGTTACGCCTATCTTGCGAAATCCAAGTCTGTCTGCAAGGCAAACGCCCTCAAACTGATCGATTTTGCCGCTCCTGGGATCAAGAACAAAATCTCTGCCCAGCGCGTTGATGATTTCGGAATACGGGGTTGTTTCGATGACGGCAGATAGTCTTCCCCCAATTCCTTGGATGAGTTCAGGATCGCTAACAACAACGGTGCCGGCTCCATCACAAACCACAACAGCGCAGTCGAGCATGTTTTTCGACACGGCCATAGCAATGATTTCTGACACACCAAAGCTTAGGAAATCTTTAATGCGGAGTTCCCTGTGGGGCGTGCACATTCCGAAGCTTTTCATTCTGAATTCGATGTTGTCTTTGACAGCACTGCTATTTATCTCTTGGATTCCTCTATATTTTCTGAATAAAGGACAGTAACTGACAAGCGGTTTTCCCACATCAGTTACCTTTCCATCTTCAATCACGACTCTGGTTTTGCCCATTGCTTCAATAACATGCCTATTCATGCTAGTACCTAAAGGTTAAGACATGAGTAGTGTCAGAATTAATATTTTATCGGTCTTTCAATGGGAATGAGCCGTAATTCCTTAATTCCATGAAAGAATTAAATATCGCAATCTAGAATCGAAGATTAGCGCATCAGGTATCTATTCATTGTGACTTTGATTGAGGAATTGCCTGGACGGTTGAGATCATGGATGAGAAGGTAGTTGCTGCACTTCGCAAGATCGCGGTGCTTGGTGGACTTCGCGATTACATCACGATTTCTTCGAGGGAACTTGGTGAATCATTAGGTATGAGCCAGCAATCAGCCTCCAAGCGTATCCTGGAATTGCTAGATCTTGGGCTCATCCAGCGGGATTTGGGAGCGAGAAAGCAGCGGATCAAGCTCACCGAGAAAGGAATTGAAATATTGAGAAACGAGTACATTGAATATCAGCGCATTTTCGAAATGAAAGATCACGTTATGATACGAGGCATCGTCATAACAGGCATGGGAGAAGGACAATACTATGTTACCCAGCCTGGTTACATGGAGCAGTTTGAAGAGAAACTTTTATTCAAACCTTACGATGGAACTCTTAATCTGAGAGTTCACCCCGGCGATCTTCCAAAACTCGAAGCCCTGAGGAAAAGCGGGGGAATACTCATTAAGGGCTTTGAGAGAAATGGAAGGACTTTTGGTGAAGTCAAGGTATATAAAGCATCGATTCAAAACATTGACTGTGCTGTCGTTATTCCCAGCCGGTCGCACTATAATGATGTAATGGAGATTATATGCAAGTATCATCTTAGACGCACTCTTGGACTGAAGGATGGGGATGCAGTTGAGGTGCGAGTTTCAATTATCTGACAAATTCCCGTTCAAACACAGATGCTTGTGATCTGCTAAGCCTGTGATCAGAATTTTCTTGTAATATAATCGACGGCAGATTCGAAGATTGCCGTTCCGTCCCCTCTTCCGCATGGATCGAGTTTTGTTCTAGTCCAATCGGGATGGTTGTATCGAAATACAACCCTTTCGGGGTGTGGCATCAATCCTAGCACGGTTCCATATGAGTTGCAAACGCCCGCAATATTCATTAGCGATCCGTTTGGATTCCATGGATAACCAGCATAGTGTCCACGTTGATCAACGTATCTGAATACGATTTGATCGTTATCGATCATTTTTGAGAGCAATCCTTCCTTATTTTCTTCTGGTAGGGTGAACTTTCCTTCTGCGTGTGCAGAGGGGAACATTACGATATCCCCTCGTTTCATCCTTCTTGTGAAAATACATCTGCCACTGCTTTCAACTCTAAGGAACGTCGGCAAACACTCAAATCGACCTGAATCGTTTGTGGCGAGGGCAGCCTGGGCCTGTTCACTCATGATCTCGTCAACTGCGGGAAGCATGCCGAGTTCTACGAGCACCTGGAATCCATTACAGATGCCAATTATGGGCTTTTCGGCCGATACAAATTCTTTTAAGTCGTTTGCAAGGGTGCTCTTGACTCTGGCAGCAAAAATTGCACCCGCCCGCACATAGTCTCCAGCGGAAAATCCACCAGGTATCGCCAAAATGTGGTATTCCTCTAGGCTTCTTCTTAAAGAGGACGGACACGGACCAGTGAGCTGCTTGAGATGGACTATCTCGGGCGAAGCGCCTGCTAACCTAAATGCCATGCAAGTTTCGTGTTCGCAGTTCGTCCCTTCGATTCTTAATATGCAAACTCGCACCTCTTCGCTTCTCATGTTATTCACTCTCATCCGAGTAGCTCCCAAAATGGTCTCTGCCACCACTCTCTAAGCACTTCTACTTCGACGCTGATCATTTCCTTTTTGCAATCAATAACGAGCTCTTTCTCTCCCACTTCCCCGATTCTGATCGCTTCGCTTCCAGCAATTTTTTCCCAATCTCTTTCTGCCCACTTGCTGATCTCCACAACCCATCGCGAGTTCGATTCCGAGAACAATTTCACCAAATGATCATCATTGCAGACCTTATCCACATTACCCGAAAAACCGATGTCTCCACCTATACACATTTCGGCAATGGAGACCGCAAGACCTCCATCGGAAATATCATGACAAGCACGCACAAATCCCGATTCGATGCATTGTCTTAATATCTTCATACGCCTGTCAAGCGATTGGAGGTTGACCCCTGGCACGATACCTCCCTTACCACCAAATATGCGGTAGAGAGCAGAACCACCCATCTCGTTCCTCGTATCGCCGACGATGTACACCGGATTGCCTTCCTCCTTGAAATCAGAGGTGACGCAATTCCGTATGTCATGAATAATACCAGTGCCGAGGATTGTTGGGGTGGGGAGTACAGCACCCACAGGAGTCTCGTTGTAGAAGCTCACGTTTCCTGACGGTGCTGCTATGCCTAACCATCTTAGCGCATCGCCAATGCCTCTGACGCATTCTCTAAATTCCCACATTCTTTCCGGCTTCTCTGGGTTGCCGAAATTAAGGCAATCTGTTATTGCATGGGGTACAGCACCTACTGCTGTGAGATTCCTGCATACTTCGTCTACCGCACTCATGCCACCTCTATAGGGATCAATGGCAGTAAACCAAGGATTTACACCGACTGCAACCGCAATTCCACGATTGGAGTGATGAAGAGGCTTGATGACAGCTGCATCGCCGTGTCCTCTCAGCCCTACTTTTCCCTGAAGCGGTTTTATCACTGTAGAAGCGCGAACCTCGTGATCGTATTGTCTGATCACCCACTCCTTCGACGCGATATTTGGATCGGATAGCATCCTCAGCAGAGTCTCATTGAGACTCGATGGTAATCTTGGAGCTACAGCCTCTATTTTGTCGGCATGGTGTCTTGCCTTAACTGGGCGGCAGTATTCAGGGCCTTTTGTGAAAAAATCGAGCTCAAGTTCAAATACCTTCACGCCTCCATAAAACAAACGAACAACTCTTTCAACTATTGCCTTTCCAATAACGGTTGCTGGTACGTCCCATAAATCAAAGAACTTGATGATCTCGTTTGCATTTTTAGCCGGCGCAGAAATCATCATCCTTTCTTGGGATTCCGAAACCCATATTTCCCAGGGCGCTAGTCTTTCCTCCTTCAGTGGCACCCTGTCGAGATGCACCTCGGCGCCACATCCACCGGCGAGTGCAAGTTCTCCGACCACGCAGGACAGGCCCCCACCCCCCAGGTCTTTCATCCCGGAGACGAGACCCATGGCGTTGACCTCGAGGCACGCATGGATTAACGGCTCCTTCATTATCGGATCTCCCAGCTGCACTGCCCCCCTTGATTTTTCTTCTGAGCGCTCGTCGAGCTCTGCTGAGGCAAATGTCACGCCGTGAATCCCGTCCCTGCCTGTTTTGCCGCCGACAAGTATTAGAACATCACCTGAATCCTTCACTGCATTTCTCAGGATTTTGTCTTTTTTTACAATTCCGAGGCAGCCAACATTCACGAGGCAGTTTCCAATGTATCGTTCATCAAAAAAAATCCCGCCGCAGACAGTCGGAACTCCTATTCTGTTGCCGTAATCCCTAATTCCAGCGACTACCCCGCCAAGCAAGTATTTTGGGTGTTTGATCCCCTGCGGCAGTTCCCCTCTAAAATCGAGGGGGCCGAAAAAAAGGGGATCAATAAGTGCAATCGGCCGTGCTCCCATACAGAGAACGTCTCTCACAATCCCGCCAATGCCTGTCGCAGCTCCGCCATATGGTTCAACCGCCGATGGGTGATTGTGACTCTCGATTCGAAGCGCGTACGCATATTCATCATCAAAAGCCATGACGCCAGCATCGCCTCTTGCGAGAATATCAGGGTGCTCAAGTCCAAAGATGTGCTCTCTCAGAAAGACCTTTGAACTCTTATAACAGCAGTGTTCACTCCATGCTTGGGCAAGTGCCTGGAGTTCGACGTCTGTAGGGTTCCGCCCCTTTGCCTCGAAATACCTTTGGATGGTCTTCATCTCGTCGAGATTGAGATTCAGTCCCATCACGCCACTTATTTCGATGAGATCTGAATCAGAAGCTCTAGTCAGATCAACTTCCGAGAGCTCAAAAGGCACGTCCTTTTTTATTATGAGAGCATCTATTGCCATAACAACTCACTTCAACTCAATTCTGTAATTGTGAATAACTGGATTTGCAAGCAGGCGCCGGCACATATCTTCGGCTATGCGCCTTACTTCGCTTTCAGGAGCGTCGATGTCGACCTCGAAAAGTTTGATGCTCCGTACTTTCCTGACGTGTTCAAACCCGAGCAGTTGAAGGGCTTTCTTCGTATTTTCTCCTTCTGGGTCAGCCACGCCAGATTTGAGCTCGATTCTGATTTCGACCACAACCATCAAAGCACCGTTGGGACATTTATTGTTGCGTACTTAATTCTGTTCACAACTAGACCAAATGGTGGGAGTATTCTTCTATTGCCTGGAAACTCCCTGATAATATGAAATTCACCGCGACAGCTGCTAGCAGAAGACCCATTATCCTGGAGAACGCCATGGCACCGCTTCTTCCCATTTTGTCAAAGAGCGGCTGAGAGTAAGTGAGCAAAAGATAGCTGAGACCAACAGTAAGCAATATTGAAATGAATATTGAAACGGTATCCATAAAAATATCACTCGATTTTGTCGCTTCAGAAATGAATATCATTACGGTTGTGATCGCGCCTGGACCAGCGAAAAGCGGGATACCAAGAGGCACAATGCCGACGACCTCCTTCGACATAGCTTCTTCTTGATCTTCATCGCTAATCTTGGCTCGAGAGCGCTGACCGTGCATCATTGAAAATGCAACAGTGAAGAGCAGCAGGCCACCAGCAATTTTGAAAGCTGGGATGGTAATGCCGTAAAGGGTGAATATCCATTGACCAAAAATGGCGAATATAAAAAGTACACCAAATGTGACCGTGCAAGTCTTTTTGATTATTTTCTTTTTCAACTCTTTTGAATAACCCATTGTGATCGCCTCGAAGACAGGGATGTTGCCGATTGGATTGACGATGGCAAAAATAGTGGCGAAGGCGCTGACTGCAAACTCAAGACTCATGCGACTCCCTCGGATCTTTTCCGGTAATGAGCTTGTTGTCTTATGACCTTTCTCGCAAAGATAAGGTACCCTGTATGGCCGAGCATTTCGAAGGAAGGCCGTGTCCCTCCATCATGGACTTCCATCGAACGTTGCAGATTTTCAAATGCGCGAATTTCAATAAAATCCATGGCGCGGAGCTTTTTTACCGTGTTTTCCAATTGATTGACGTTCGGCACATAAGCGCAGAACCTGCCGCTACCCTTGAGCATTTTTGCGATATTTTCCACCGCTTCCCATGGATCGGGAATGTCTAGGACGACTGCATCTGCGGGGCATTCCAGTTGGGCTGTTTTAATATCTCCAATTCTTAACTCCCACCAGCTAGCGAGTTTAGCTCGGTTGACATTCATCCTCGCTTTCTCCGCAAAATCACTTCTGACTTCATAGGTAATAACACGGCCGTGAGGTCGGACGACGTTCAGCAATGCCATCGTAAGACATCCAGATCCAGCACCAGCTTCAATGACGACGTCACCGCTTTTCAAATCAAGATAATGTATGATGCTTGCTGCATCCTTGCCTGTGACGATCTGTGTGGTGCGTTCGATCGATTCCATAAGTTCTGGAATCCCTGGTTTCATCAGAAAGAATTCCTTATCCATTATCTTTATTTCAGCTCCAGGTTCGGCGTTCAATATCCTATTTCCGTCTACTAATCCAAGTCCTTCTATTCTAATTATCCCCTCATCAAGTACAAACCAAAAACGGCGACCCTTCCTGTCTAAAAGATAAAGCAAATCTCCTCTTGACAGCATTCATACTCGTTATATGGGAACTAGGCATAAGAATTTTCCATTAGGTAAATTAATACTTTAGCTTCTTTCCGCATGAGGGGCAGTTCCAGTCATGAGCAGAGATGGCGGCGCCGCAGTGCGGGCATCGAGGTATACCTTCAATTTGGCGTACCGGTGTTTTCTCAGCTGTTGGCTTTTTCTCTTTTTCAACTTCTTCTTGAGATGACGGCGATACCGCCTTCTTTTCCTCGAATTCATACTTGGGCGCCTCGTATGCGGGCTCAGGTGGGTACTTGGATTCTCTGATAATTCTCTGCTTTGCGGCATAACTATAAAGTAGCGCTCCTATGATGCAAAGGAAAAAACCTGCAACAACCCAATCTTTTGCGACCTTTCCAAACTTCTCTTTTGAATCTTTGTAGATCCAAAGAGCGATCGCTGCACCTAATGCAAACCAAACTACCGCAAATACAATAATTTCGAGTGCCATCCCATCTCCCAGAAGACAATTGACAATTCATTATTTAAATATTGGCTGGCTTGCGCTCCTTAAAATGTTCCAAAGGTTGAATTTTTACCATCTTTTGATCATCTGCAATCTTCTATCTGCTTTTCAATTATCTGTCAATCATGGCCTAATGAGAAAAAATGTGAAAGCTTACGACCAATATTAGCAATATCGCGCAGAACACTATGGATTCTTCACATGAAGGAGAGAATGTTTTCATTGAGTTTCTGAGAACCATCAGATTTTGCCTGAAGCCAGCGAATAATTGAACCTAAACAATTTTATATAGCAAAGGTATTGGGCATTCCGATGGTAGAATCCCAGTTTCCCAGGAAATTAAAAATGGCATTTTCCATCCTGCTCATTGTTGCAGGGTTTTCCATGTACTGGGCATGGGGTCTTCTCTATGGAAGCTGGAACATCTTTGAAAGAGAATTCATTGGGGTATATTCTATTGTTGTCCTGCTATTCGGATTTGGAATTCTCGGCTTGATTCTGTCTCTCAAAGGAAAGTAGGTAGCTTTGTGCATGAGCTTCTGTGTATAAAATCATCACACTGCATTTGTTTTATGCTGTTTATCAATCCAATATGCAGACCGTATTGCGTATTAGACGTCAATTGTGCTCTGAGATTTTGGTCGAGATCCAATCATCATCATCCGAGTGCTAATTGTTATTCGAACATCTTCTGAGTGGATCTACATCGCCTTCGCTGCATAGGCAACAGTTTCTGTGTGCTTGCCGCAAATGATACATTTTCCATCGAATTGCTCGTGGTGATAGGGTGTCCCAAGTAGTTTTAGGTCCGTTACTTCCTCGAAGTGCTTACCGCATTCCTGTGAACCACACCATCCAAATCGTACGATTTTCTTTGGAATGTTGTCAAACGAGTCTATCGTTTCTATCGATCTTATCAAATTCTCCCTTGCTTTTCCCAAGAGAGACGCCGATATCTCTGACAGAATATTTCTGACGCTTTCAACAACACCAGATCTCGATATCCTGCCGCGATCTCCGCGATCCCGTCGTGCGTATGTGACCACACCTTGTTCAATATCTCTAGTCCCGATTTCAAGACGCAATGGAACACCTTTGATTTCCCAATCAAAGAATTTGCTCCCTGGCCTATCATCGCGATCATCTAGTTTCACTCTGATACCAGCATTTGCCAGCTCATTTTTGAGCGTGCACGCCTCATTCATGACCACTTCACTTTTTCCCTTTGCGAGAATTGGAATAATGACTACTTGGAATGGTGCGATGTCAGGTGGCAGGATGAGCCCCCGATCATCTCCGTGGACGCCGACAACAGCGCCTACTAGTCGCTCGCTCATTCCAAAGGTTGTTTGATGAACATAGCGAATATTTCCATTCGGATCTTCATATTTAATCTCGAACGGACGTGAAAAATTCTCTCGGTAGTGGTGAATGCTTCCGAGCTGCAGACTGCGTCCGTCGGGGAGAGCCGTGTCGACACCAACTGTATAATACGCACCGGGAAACTTGTCCCACTCAGTCCGCTTCAGAAGCAAGTAAGGCAAGCAGAGACTCCGTGCAACCTTCTCCAAAATCACAAAGTCCTCCTCTATTTGTCGCTGTGCATCCTCTTCGTCAATGTGACATGTATGAGATTCAAAGAAGTGAATTTCCCGGACTCTGATAAATGCCCTTGTTTGTTTTGTTTCGTATCTAAACGTGTTGACGATTTGATAGACCTTCAATGGTAAATCGCTATGCGATCTGATCCATAAGGAAAAAATGGGATACATTGCCGTCTCGCTTGTGGGTCTCAGCAATAACCGGATGTCAAGAGGGTTAGTGCCTGCGTGCGTGACCCAATACACTTCAGCATCAAACCCTTTAATATGCTCCTTCTCTTTTTTGAATTCAGTCTCGGGAATGAGCAGCGGGAAGCACACTTCTTCATGACCTGTCGCATCGCATTCCCGTCGAATGATTGAATCGATGAGAAGCATGATTTTCCAACCATAAGGCGTCCAGACATTCATTCCCTTAACGGGATACCTCTTGTCGGTAAGATTTGCCTTTTCAACAATTTCGTTATACCATTCGCTGAAATTCTCTTCCTTTCTCATGTCCCCGCCTCTGCGTAAAGACAGAGTGAATTAGGAGCCCTTTCTATAAAGATTTCCAGTGGTAGCTGTCATTCTTGGGGGCTCACTTCATGACAGATGCGATCGCAGGCGCAACGGAAATCTTCGAAACTTCGCCTTCAATAGTGTTTGTCGAAATGATCCCGTCACAGCATTTTCGTAGCCGTTCCAGCGCATCACCAATGAAGAGCCCGTGGGTACATGCGGCAAACACCGATTTTGCACCAAGTCTTTTTAACTCCCTTGCTGCTGCCTCTATAGTTCCGCCGGTCGAAATGATATCGTCGACTATGAGAACCTTCTTATCGCGGGCATCAACGTTGCTAGGCGTGATCTTTACCTCAGTACCGCTAAGCCTTGTTTTGAGGAGGTGATCCCAGCTCGTTCCCAATTTTGAAGCTACCGACTGAGCTCGCGTAGAGGCTCCTTGGTCTGGAGCAAGAACCAGGTCGATGCTTTCTCCGGCAAAAAAATCAGCTATGCACTGCGCAGCGTGGACATCGACGGCTTCCGCTCTTTCAAACCAATCAATGATTTTGCGTGTGTGTATGTCCACGGTAATGATCCTTTCAGCTTCAATCTCCAAGTGTTTGACCATGACGCGAGCACTCACAGCCTCGCCCCTCAAAAAGACCTTGTCCTGCCTGGCGTATCCAAAATATGGAATAGCAACTGTAATGTGTTTTGAACCAAGATTTCTCGCAGCGTCCTGAAGCAGGAGAAGTTCGATGAGCGCATCGTTTGGATATGAATTCTGGACGATGACGGTCTTTTCATCGATTGCATCCCTATCTATGCGGACATAGCATTCTCCGTCCGGAAATTTCTTAGTAAGCGCCTGCACGTGCTCAGCACCGAGAATTCTTGCAAGATCCGATGCCAATTTTCTTGAAGTTGATCCACTAATGACTATCATTTAAGGGAGAATGGGTATTCCTGATTTAATAGCTATTCCTGATAATTCATAATGATTGTCATTTAGATTTTCAAATCGCCATACTGCAAAAATGTCTCCATCCGACTTTTTATCATATCGACAAGCAAATTGGAACCCTATCACGTGATGGAAGAGAGCGTTGTTTGCTGTTGTTTTCAATTGATCGTTATAATACTCGGCTTTGCGTCTGAAATTGAGCAACATATGGCAAAGCTCTCGGAAACTTTTTTATCTTGAACCAGTTATTAGGAGATGGGATGGGGTGCAATGGAAGTTGATTCTGCCGTGGAGACCCTTGAAAACAATACTTCTGAGAAGATTAACAAGTACGCCGATCTTGAGTGTATTGGGATCATCTACGGCAATGTAGGAACCACCACCTTCAACTGCCGAGTAACAGGGGATATGAGGCGACTGCAGTACGTACAGGTTGAACATGAAACGGACGGCTGGGTCCTCGGCGTAGTCTCGGAAATGGAGCGGAAAACGGATTTGTCGCTTGAGAGAGCCAAAATGATTTCTGAAGGTGC
Source organism: Methanomassiliicoccales archaeon (assembly GCA_038850735.1). Classification (NCBI taxonomy): domain Archaea; kingdom Methanobacteriati; phylum Thermoplasmatota; class Thermoplasmata; order Methanomassiliicoccales; species Methanomassiliicoccales archaeon. The sequence goes on along the minus strand of JAWCLO010000009.1, from coordinate 49,001 downwards.
AAGTGTTTCGATAGAAGAAAAGGTGACTGCAAAGGTTGACGTGATCGGCTTTCGCGATGAAAGAGGTCTTCTGCAAACTCCTCGAACGCCTTTTAGGGCGGGAGACCCTGTCTATAAAGCGAAGGATACCCTCATAAAAGATGTTATTGGTTTGAAAGAGCGGACCGACACTGGGGCGTATATAGGTCTTCTCCTGGGTCATGATATCCGAGTAGAGGTTGACATAAATGCGATGGTTCAAAAGCACGTGAGCATACTGGCAAAAACCGGAGGCGGCAAAAGCTTCCTCTGCGGAGCGCTCGTAGAGGAGCTCATGAAACACGACGTGACTGTTTTGATCATCGACCCACATGGGGAATACGGGTCGATGAGGGAGAAAGGGACCGTTCCTCATACGGCGAGGAATTTTGAGGTCACCCCAAGAGGATATGCGGACAAAATTATCGAATTCGCCACGGACACGAATGTCAATAAGAAAGCAATTCCATTGAAATTTACATTGGCTAACTTGGAGGCGCGAGATCTTCTCAGTCTCACCAACATCAAGAATGTACGCACATATCTCACTTCATTGAGGAAAGCGATTGACGGTGTTAGAAGCATCAAAAAAGAGTACACTCTGAAAGACATCATAAATGTACTTGAAGCGGATGAAGAAACGCAAAATGCAGCTCTCATCGCCGAGCTTGAATATCTTGATGAGATTGATATTTTTGCAGCTAAAGGAACGAGGATTGATGAGATTGTTGTCAAGGGCAAAACCACGATAATCAATCTAAAAGGCACTCCTCCAGATATTCAGGAACTTGTTGTGAGCAGGCTTGCCACCGCGTTATTCGAATTGAGAAAAATCGGCAAGGTTCCACCGCTTATGCTTGTTGTTGAGGAAGCCCATAATTACTGTCCACAGCAGGGTCTTGCAGCTTCTAGCAAAATTTTCAGGACCATCGCTTCTGAGGGAAGGAAATTTGGGTTGGGTTTGACGATCATTAGTCAGAGGGCTGCGAAGATCGATAAGAATGTACTTAGCCAATGCAATACACAGATGATTCTCAAGGTGACAAATCCCAACGATTTGAAGGCGATTGCATCATCAGTTGAAGGACTCACGGCAAGCTTGGCCGATGAAATCCAGCGCCTTCCAATCGGCGTTGCTCTCGTAATCGGTGGCAACATCCAGATGCCACTTCTCGTTGAGGTGAGACCAAGGGAGAGCAAACACGGCGGCGAAAGCGTCGAAATCATCCCGTCTAAGAGGATATAAAATGACAGGCAATGTTATCACAGAGGTGCATCTCGAACGGTATCTTTCGATCACCAAAAGGGCGCTTGAGAAACTCAAGATCGTCGCGCCACAGAGATCATTTGGAAGGAAATTGGCCGAGGATTTTCTTGTTATGGCAAGATCGTATTACGAAGATGCGCTGACCTTTAGGTCCAAAGGTGATTTCGTCAACGCATTTGCATGCGTGAACTACGCGCACGGCTGGCTTGATTGTGGGGCCCGCCTAGGGTTATTCGATGTTAGGGAAGACGATCAGCTTTTTACACTCTACGAATAATTCAATCGGCAAGCTGCAACACTCGCGATTATTGATGCGGGTTAAGTAAATGGCTTGTGAAATCGCATGGTTCTACTATTGTTACTCAGGATTATTTCTCTACACTTAAGACTCTTGGCCCAATCCAATCAATTTTTACTCTATATATTTTCCCAAACTCTCCGAGGACCTTCTCTATTTCATCGAGCTCACCAGCGGCGAATATAGAATTTCCTAGCATGATCATGCTAGCGGAGCCCAACCCCCTAATAGCCTCGAGAGCTTCTGCAACCTGTTCCGTCATCAGACCTGTGCGCGTGGCAAATTCTTTAGAGAGGGCAATTAAGTTGCCGAGTGTTGGTGATTTGGAAAAGACCTCGACACACATGCTACCAACTGTGTTTATCTTCTCCCTTAACGCTGCATTCCTAAGAATGCTGTGGGTTTCTATTGGTGGACCCACAATACCAATAACCAGTGGGGCATCAGTGTTCACCCTGTCGATTGAGCCGTATGGCGGTAACCCCTCAACTCGTCTGAATGTGACCCCTCCCCTCGAAAGGGCCGCTACATCGCCTAGGCCGGTTCGGTGAAGCACTTCAGCCTCGTGGACGGCTTCATACGCCTTCTGGACAGGAATGTCAAGGAGTGCAGCAAGTGCAAAAGCTGCAGACAGTGCTCCAGATGCGCTCATCCCGAATCCCTGACTGACGGGAAGATCCAGTCGCGTCTCCACAATAGCATCGACTCCCCTGTCAACAATCAGCTTGGCAACGGATTGCCTTGTCACCGGCGCAACTGAAGTCTCACCGTTAATTCTTATTTCAATATTCCCCGTTCCCGGGAATACACTCACATCACTAATTGCGCCCATCGATATGCAAAGACCCGCACCCCTTGAACCAGTTGCGAGAATATTATTATGTTCGCATATCTGGAAAAAGCCTGTAATATGCCCTGGGCAAAATGCAGTTGCCTTCATGCAATGTTCTCCTTTATGATGTCGAGAATGCGATGGGCCACTTCTCTCTTCGAGCCAGCTGCAATACATACTTTTTGCTTTGTTATGATAGCGACTTCTGTGTGATTTGGCGACACCTTCCTCAAATCGTTTGCGACGATAGCATCTAATCCGAATTCAATCATACGCGACCTTGCTCTTGAGACGAGCTCCTCGGTATCGATTCCCGATTCAGCCTTGTATCCAATGAGCATGCAATTCTTTTCACTAATCAATTTTAGAACCTTTGGAGTGCGTTTGAGTTTGAGAATGAGCTCTTCGCATTCCGACGGTATTTTCCCCTCCCTCTTGTCAACAGTGTAATCGGAAAGTGCTGCTGGAACAATGACAATATCGTGATGAATATCTTCCACCATTTGGATAAGTTCCCCAAGAGTTTCAAACCGCCTAACTGGAAGAAATTCGGGAATGACTACCGAACAGCGTCCCATCCATAACTCAACCTCGGCACCTCTTTCATATGCTGCAGTTGCCAATTGGATCGCAGTTTCACCGGTACCTCTATTCGTGATGATTCTCATATCATCTATTGGCTCTGCCGAGGAGCCACCTATAACCAACAGCCGTTTTCCTAAATAGTCTCCCGAACCTAGCTTCCTTATCACGCATTCGGTGATCTCAGTAATGCTCGCAATTCTTGCTTTCTTACCCTCAATCTGGGGTCCAATGAATTCAACACCGAGTTCCTTGAGCGTTCTGATATTCTTCTGAATGATTGGATGATTATACATCGTGATATGCATTGCAGGCGCTATCACGATCGGAACCCCAGTGCCCAATGCAACTGTTGCCATGGTCGTTACCGGGGTGTCGTCTATCCCTGTGGCAATCTTTGAGATCGTATTGGCAGTGCAAGGAGCGATCAAGAGCAGATCGGCCCTGTCTGGGAAGTCTCCAAAGAACTTAACATGTTCAACCTGTCCTCCTATATCTATAATGACAGGATTCCCCGTCGCAAATTCTAGAGCGCAAGGAGTGACGATTTTCATGGCCTCAGGCGTCATCACGGCATGAACCTCGGCGCCGTGTTTGATCAGCTCCCTCGCTAGTGAAAATGCTTCAAGTGCTGCTATACTGCCTGTAACTCCCAGTACTATTCTCTTCCCAGACAATGCACGGCTTTCAGTACCCCTGATGCTTTCTGAGGGATGCATGTGTAGACCATTGGACAACATGACTTAAAGATTCTTTCTTATGAGCTGCATGATCTTGTCGATAACGGCTTCAAGAGGAGCAGTTGCATCGATTATTACGAAAGACTCATCCTTATCTGCGAGCATTTGGTAGATCCTATCAACTTCTTTGAGAAATTCAAGACGTTCAAATTTGCTGAGCTTGCTCCTTAACCTCAGCCTCTCTAGACCTACTTCAGGCGGTATTTTTAACAGGAATGTGAGATCGGGTTTGATAATGAACGGCAAATTTAAATTGATCAACCACCCAACAGCATCGTTTCCAAGCATACGAGAAAGAGAAGCCCCCTGATAAGCGAGTGTTGATGCGTAGTATCTGTCACAAAGTACGACCATTTCCTTTTCCAGCCAGTTTCTTATATCAATAGTATGGACATACCGATCCGCTGCAAATAGGAATGCTTCAACGAAAGGACCGTGGTCTTCTGCTAATGCCCGCCGCACAGCATCTCCCAGCCATGAGGCAGTAGGCTCTGTTGTGAGAACGACGTTTATTGACATCTCAGATTGCAGTCGCTTGTATATACCTTGAGAAACCACGGTCTTACCTGAGCCATCAATGCCCTCAAAAACAAAGAAACGGCCAGTTCTTTTGATATCGATCGATTGCTCGTGCATATCAACAAGTCCTTTCGTGATTGCTGGGAGCGCCGTTGTCATGATTATGTAATGACGATGTGATGTCTTAAAGTATTGAGATGCATTAATTCGAATGAAAGAAAACCCCCATCGTCCTGGTATAAAATCTTACGGTAGGTTCCTTTCAATTTTCATCTAGAGAACACAATTGGATTTATCCTACATGTCAATGGCAGATTCGAAGAGGGCGGAATTTTGCCTTCCTGAGCTCAAATTAGAAGTCTCAATGGGTGAGGAAGTGCTTCTTTATCGGAAAAAATATGTTAAAGCTCAAGCATACGAGTATCTCAGGAGGGGATTTTTTGAAAATCACCGATGTGAAGGTAATTACGATTGGGCAAAATGTTCCTCCAAATGGTTGTTCGCGAGGACGGTCAATAACCTTTCGTGGTACAGCGCTAATAGTAATCGACACCGATGAGGGTATCCAGGGGATCGGTGAAGGCTATGGACCTGAGTACTTCATAACGCGCACGATCGTTGAGAGAAAATTCAAACCATGGCTCATTGGGGAAGATCCGCTAAATATAGAGAAGCTATGGCGAAAAATGCTGATGACAACGGTCTATTGGGATCAAAAGGGGCAAGGGGTATCGGCGGCAAGCGGCGTCGACATGGCATTGTGGGACATAGCTGGTAAATATTACGGTGTACCGGTCTACAAATTGCTAGGAGGAGATGCAAGAGGGTCAGGAAAAATACAGGCGTACGCGAGCGATTTGTTTTGGGATACACCTGAAAAAATGGCTCAAACTGCGAAACGTTACGCGAAAAAGGGATTTCCGCTAATAAAAACGCATCTGGGAAACGGTTTGAAGGAGGATGAGAAGCGGGTTAAGGCAATCACAGAGGCTATCGGAGATGCGCAGCTGATGGTCGACATGAATTGTGGCTATGACCGCGTTGAAGCTCTCAAGGTAGGCAGAATGCTCGAAAAGTACGGTGTTTATTGGTATGAGGAGCCGCTTTCACCGTACGATGTAGACGGCTATGCATGGCTGAAGCAGAAGCTCGACATCCCTATAGCGACCGGTGAAAACGAATATACGAAGTGGGGGTTCAAGGAATTGTTCCTGAAGAACGCAGTCGATTTCGCGATGCCAGATATTATGAGATGTGGCGGAATTACCGAGACGAAGAAGATTTGCGCGCTCGCGGAGGCATTCGATGTGGTATGTTCACCTCACAACTACACGACGGGTGTTGGTCTTGCGGCAACCATCCAGGTAATTGCCTGCACACCAAATTGTGATCTGTTGGAGCTCGACATGACGAATTACGCCCTCTATCACAGCTTGCTGAAAACTCCGCTCGATATCGACAACCATGGCATGATCAAAATACCGAGAGATCCTGGCCTCGGGGTGGAACTGAAAGAGGAAATCATTAAAAAATATGCCGTTGAATGAAACAGTTTAGCTTGATCGGAGCGTCACGAACCCACTCACAGACGATTCCGATCCCGAAATTGCAGTGCGATCTGCAAATGTGATAATCGACGATGAGAACTATCTGCAGGTGTAGCGAAGTAGCTATCTTGACTAACAGTAAACGATCCGCGCCTTATTTTCCACATTTTAATTTTTTTGCCTCTTATTCCATCTATGCCTATAAGACTCATAAGTAACTCAATTATGAGCTTCGTGCTTGCAAAAGTGTGAAACTTCGCTCCATTGACAGGATGTGCGCTTTGCATTTCTTCATTAATTCACACTGTAGTCTATTTCCGCCTTGCCTCTGCAAGTAGCTTGAGATACAGCGAAGGCAACCCCTCGATATCCTTCACGTCCTTCTTTGCGATGCGGACGAGTTTCATTCTGATCGATTCATTGTAGGATACTCCATTGGCCTCCAACGCGCTTCGTAAAGCTTTGCAAAGTTGACCCCCCTTCCTATCCCAATCGGTGAGGATTATTGCAGATTTCATTTTATGCGCAAGTGCTTCAGCAACGCTGAAAATCGAGTTCCCTCCCTTTATCTGCCAGACTTCGCCCTCAATACCCAATCTGAGGAGCGCCTCCTTGTCTTTCTGTCCCTCAACAAGGATCACTATATCTTTGGGCCTCTCTCGTAGCTCATCGATGATCGAGAGAAACTCTTCAAGGAGCTCGACCGGATCTGTCATCTAATCCCTTCAACTTCGATTTCACGCCATCCAAATCGCTCTTCAGCAGAACGGTCTTCATTCTGCTCTTATGCCCCTTTGTGATCTCCACATTACACTGGAAAAACTTTGAAAGCATCGTTACCAGCTCTTCATTTGCCCTTCCTTTCTCGGGTGCTGACGCAACTTTAACGACCAGGCGATTGCGCCACATGTCGACTCCGTCAATTTTAGACATCCCGACACCTGGGGAAACGATCAGATCGACTTCTACGCCATCCTTTGTGATCCTGGCAATGGAATTATTTTGCATGCATTTCTCCATTGCTTGATCTCCATATATCTTTTCCTTCAAGTTCTATCGAACAAGCTGTGTCGGATCAGCAATCAAATCGCCTTTCTATTTTATCACTGCTTTTTCGTTTAAAGTCGGTTTATGATTTAAAAACTGATATATTAATATACCAGTTATTCGATCTCAATCGAGATGAACGTTCCTATTCAGATGGAAATAGTCAGTGAAATATCGAACCACGAAGGAGGAATATCGATCAATAGACTTGTGCAAAAAATGCAGTATAAGGTCTCTCGAGTAACATTGCTCAAAGAACTGAGGAGATTGATCGAAAACGGATATGTCTTGGTTAAGAGTGATCCATCTCACAAACAAAGGAAACTTTTGCAGCTCGGAGAAGAAGTTCGCAGAGTCGCTGAGGAAATTAAGGCGCTTGAACTTGACATATTGGGAGATCCTTTGCAGAATCTAAGCCAAGCCATTCGTGCATATATTGAAAAACTTCAAAAAATAAGGGACGGATGGATAAAGGAATTTGCAAGAATGCGGATGAGACATAATCTCAACAAAATGTTGGAGATCGTCGAGGAGGTGAAATAATGGCAAGAGTCATCCTAACGTGCGACGAGACTCTCACGAGCACTTATAGAAATATTCCGTTGCTGGATTTTTTTGGATGTGCTCCTGCCGAGAAAATTCCTAAGGTGATTTATCGACTACTTGACGCTCAGCTTCCACATGAGAATGGGATCTTGGCCGTTGCGCCATATTCGCTCAGGAAAATCGAGGCAGCACTCGCCCGAGATGGTTACAACGACGTCGCCGTTGTGCACGCCCGCTACGTTAGACACTTTATTACAAAGGAGACAAAGGTCATTGGCATATCCACGATGGATCCTATGGGACTGGGTCCCGTGTCGATGATGTTCACGAACGGAGGGCGCCTCACAGCCTTTTCAAAAAAGAAATTCATGGATCTCATAAAGTTCCTGGTTGAATACAGAAGGGCAAAGAGGTTCCAATACAAGATCATCGTGGGCGGTCCAGGCGTATGGCAACTGATGATTTCAGAAGCCTGGAAGGAAATGGAAATTGATCACATTGTTATAGGTGAAGTTGATGCCGTAGCAAGCGAAATAATAACTCGAGTTGAATCTGGAGCTGCGGATGAGGTGATCCGTGTCAACAAATTCCCTTCTGAGTCTGAAATACCCGCCATCATCAGACCTTCGTATAAGGGAATGGTTGAGGTTACGAGAGGGTGTGGCAGGAATTGCAGATATTGTGATCCGAATATGCGCAGGGTGAGATGCATCCCCGACGAGACTCTTAAGAAAGAAATCGAGATCAACGTTTCGGCTGGTCTGAAGACAGCATGGCTCCATAGCGATGATATCTTCCTTTATAAGCTAGAGGATCGGAAATATTTCTATCCAAATGCGGAGGAAGTCGTCCGTCTCTTTGAAAGGGTTATGTCTATACCGGGAGTAAAATTCTCGAATCCCACGCATGGAACTCTAGCGCCAGTCGTCGCCTGTCCTCACATGATCTCCCGCATAACTCAGATTGTTGGCGCCTGTCCATCCAAATGGGTGGGAATACAGATGGGCCTCGAAACGGCATCTCCCAGCCTTATTGGAAAATACATGGAGAGCAAGGTGAAACCGTTCAGTCCTTCTGAATGGCCGGAAATAATAGTCGAGGGCACTCAAATCCTCAATGAAAATTACTGGTTCCCCGCATACACGGCGATCATAGGTCTTCCTGGTGAAACCGCGGAGGACCTAATGGATACTGCAAGGTTGATTGTTGCAATGGAAAAGACGCTGAAGGACCGCATTGGCAACAAGGCGCATTTCACAGTCACACCTCTTGCATTTGTTCCTGCTGGCTCCCTGAGGGAAGGGAAGGCATTTGATATCGAGAATCAAATGTCAGAAGAGGCTTTCCTTTTGATTTACCATTCATGGAGGCACCTTGCTAGGGAGGTAGCCTCATTCGTTCCAGGTGGTGTCGATGATGTGAAAACTGCAGCCCTGTATCCAATACTTAAAGGCGGACTGACTTTCATTCTCGACTTCATGAGGCGGTGGGGCATCCGCATGGGCTATGATCCAGATATACCGCTAGAGCCATTTGAGCTGGACTCGCATCATGTTGTAACCAGGTCAGAGGCCCTGGGGCACATCGCGAATTGAAGGAATAGTGATACTTGTTAGGAATTGGCAACAATCAAATAGTCTCTCTCGAATTTGTTAATGATGCCCCCTCCTTCTCAGCCTTTAACGTACGACGAGGTTACGGAAATCTATCGCAGGGAGCAGAAGAACAAAAACGTCACAGAAATCCGCAAGGATTTTTATCCAGCGATAAGGGATTTCGTAGAAAAATTGAGAAATGAAACTGAAAACGAGATGGCAATCGATCAATATTCACCAAGGGCTACATTGCTCAGGAACCAACTGAAGAAGGTGTGTGATAAGGCAATCCAGATTTTTGATTTTCGCGTTGAGAAGATCATTTTGGCCGCGTTGCGAGCTGCAGGTGGCTCGAAATTCGACATAGAACGCCTAACACCAGAGGAGCGTGAACTATACAGTAGGGTGTACGCATCCATTATTGAATGTCGTTCCAGTGCGGTTGGTTTTGATCAGCGATCTAAGTGTGGATCAATTCAACATCGAATCGATGCCACGGAAAAGGCCGTGAAACCCGAGCAGTCTGAGAGCAGGGATGATTTAACGACCCATGAGCAATTAGGCTCTCCTCTGAGGGGAACAGCAGCTGCAAGCGAGTCCCAAGAAGTATTGGAATCTCGGCCAGAGGGGGCAACGGGACTTCGCGCTCAAGAAGCAGAAACTTATCTCCCGCCGATAGGAAAGCAGAATATTATTTCTTCGCGAGATTGGGTGCTAGTGAGAATCTTGGAGGATCTTCCTACGTTTGCTGGTCCATCGCGAGACTATACGTTGCGAAAGGAAGATGTCGTAACGCTCCCGTCATCGATTGCGCGATTACTTATTGACAAAGGTAAAGCTGAAGAAATCATTCCCAGACTGAATCTTTAATCAACGATAATGCTTCTAATTTCCCCTGGCGTCTCTATGCAATCAATGTAATGATTGCACCTCAATGCGTTCGAAACAGTATTCTTGGCGATTTCTGGAGTATTGTTTATTTGGCTAAGATGCGCAAGAAATATTTTTCTTTTCTTCACGTCGATCGTCTTAAGCGCTTGTGCGCAGTCATGATTTGAGAGGTGGCCTTTCTCGCTCATGATCATCCTTTTGAGAAAAAGGGGGTATGGACCAGATAGGAGCATATTCCTGTCGTGGTTTGATTCAAGCATTATAAAGTCCGCATTCGTCATTGCGGAAAGAACTGGTTTTGTGACCTTTCCGAGATCTGTTGCAATGACCATGTCTTTGTTGTTTGCTTCCACGTGATAAGCAACGGGCTCCGCTGCATTGTGAGATGTAGGAATCGCCTCGATCTTCATCATGCCAATATAAAATGGCTCGCGATTTTCGAATACTACCGTTTTATCCATTCCATGGATACCTGTTGAAAGCAGAGTCCGGTAATTTCCTGCTATTGGTATGTTGCATCTTCTCGAGATTCTCAGAGCCGAACGCGAATGATCGACGTGCTCATGCGTCAAGAGGAGTGCGTTTATATCGAAAATATCAACGCCTACGGTGTTCAAGAAGTGCTCTGTTTTTCTGATGCTCAGACCGGCATCTATCATGATTGCGGCATCATCAGACGCCAATACAGTGCAATTTGCATCACTGCTGCTAGCAAGAATATGAACTTCTAGTGCACCATTTCGCGTAGAGCGCACCCCAGTAACCTTATGCTTTACACTCTAAAAAACTTGGCGGCCAAAACAGATAATCACGTAATAATTTTAGACTTTTGAAAACTTGTCTTTGTATAGTGCCCAGATGATATCTCCTTTCGTAACGATACCGACTATCTTATCGTGTTCGATTACAGGCATCCTGTTTACGTCTTTTTTCATCATTATGTCGATCGCTTCCATTATTCCGGTATCGGGCGATACTGTAACAACATCTTTTGACATGATTTCAGAAATTTTCTTACCCGAGATTTCCTTGTACAGTTCCGCAAGCTTTTCGTTCTTGAGTATTTCTTCAAATGGAACTGAAATAAATGAAACGGAAGGTTGTTTCTTTCGAATCTCCTCCTGAAGTTTCTTTACGAAAGCAAGAATATCCGTCTCGCTCAGAATTCCGACAAGTTTTCCATCATCGTCGACCACAGGGGCCCCAGAGATACCATTAACGGCAAATGTAATCGTTGCATCGTGCAATGTTGCATCGGCTTTGATAGTTACAACGGTCGTCGTCATTACATCACGCACACGCAAGTCAGGCATGAGTGTTTAATTGCCTGCCGATTCCTTAAGCGTTTTCATCTAAGAGAAAGCGATTGCAACAGCGGTCAAGAACATAAATCGAACTCGACCAGCATATTACAAGTTTGAGCTTGTTGTGATGTTTTCACTATATTTGAGAGTGTGTTTCGATTCCTTCGCAACACACACTCTTCATCTTGCTTTACTTGCGAGCACCGTCGGATTAGTAGCATTTTTCTAGTGCGGGTTGATGCAAGAAAGGAAGGCTAAGCTGGCTGGTGCATGTGGACATATAGAGCCTTGGGGAAGAACAGCAAGGAGACGTACCAGTGAGTTGCATGATATTACGGACTGGAAGAGAGAGGTGGCAAAAATATGATATGTGAAAAATGCATGTATTGATTCACATGTGAAAAATTCCAAGCATATGTTTTCGATTGGTGTGATCTCAATCAGTTGAATGGTGAAATAGATGATGCCTAGGTTCATAGATATGCCGTTCGCTGATGATATGGCCGAGGCGATCGTGAACGGCGTCGAGATGCCTGATGGGAGGAGAGTATTCAAGCGCTGGACCGCACGGTATAAGCCAAAAGGGAGACCCGGGGACATCTTCGACGTGCGCTTCCAGTGCTACCGGATCACCCGAGTCTTCAGGATGAAATTGGGTGAGGTCGCGGACCACTACGAGCTTGAAGGCTTCAAAAGCAAGCAGGAGTTCATAGAGCGCTGGAAAAGGATCCATCCGGAAAAGGGCTTCAATCCTGAGGACTTCGTCTGGGTGCATGAGTTTGAAATAGAACCGCATGCAAGGATTGAGAGGTTCACAGGGTACGAGAAGAGCGAGGAGATATAGAATTAAAAAATCATATCTAAGTGACAACTTACGCCCGTAATCCGTCACTTCTCTTTTTTTCTTTAGGTATTTAAACAACCCCCGGTTTTTTCGGGGGAGGTATTCCGACATTCCCCTTTTGTCGGAATTTCGACACCCGCGCGCAGCAGGTGCTCGCGCAGGGTAGAGCGCGGGACCTTGAGGATCCTCGCGACTTCTGCGAGAGGCTTGACCTTGATCATCTCTGCGGCGAGCTCGATATTGATGTCTTTCCTCTTCTCCCTCCCCCACTTCCCGTATTTTTTCTTGTACTTCGCTATCCCTTCCTTCGTGCGCTCGAGGATGAGTTTTCTTTCGAGCTGCCCGACGGCGAAGATCACAGCGAGCATGAACTCGCCCATGGGCGTGCTCGTATCCACCTGCCCGAGGAAAGCGTCCTTGACGAGTATGAGGCTGCAACCCGCCTCCTGCAGCTTCCTGCAATAGTACATCCCTTCAACTATGTCCTTCATGAAACCTATTGCGCCCAGGGCAGACTACGGTACATAATCTGGATTAAAGATCGCTCTGATGGATGAAAAATAGCAAAAAGTGCTTCTGGCGAGCTGTGCCTAGAGCCTATGCAACCATTAAATTTATTTATAATGACCTATATGGCGCCACGGGGCCCGTAGCTCAGCTAGGTAGAGCAATCGGCTCTTAACCGATGGGTCGAGGGTTCGAAAGATTCGTCAAGAATCCGAATTTCCCTCCGGGCCCGCCTTTCTACGGTGGCACCATGCAATATATATATTTCATCGGCACGGCAGGCAGTGGGAAAAGTACTCTTACATATGCTTTTCATGATTGGCTGGAGCTTCAGGGGCTTGATTCTATAATCGTTAATCTTGATCCAGGTGCAGAGGCAATACCCTATGTTCCAGATGTGGACATTAGAGACTGGATTCGTTTGAATGAAATCATGAATGAATATGGTCTTGGACCTAATGGTGCGCAAATCGTCTGTGCCGATTTGATAGCATTGAACATTAAGGAAGTTGTTTCAACCGTGCAGGAATTCAAGACAAACTACGTGCTTATAGATACGCCTGGCCAGATGGAATTATTTGCATTCAGACAATCGAGTAATGTCGTCGTCAACGAATTTGGAAGGGAAGATTCATTCCTCGTTTTCCTGTCCGATCCGCAGTTAGCGAAGACCCCCTCTGGCTTTGTATCAGACCTCATGCTGTGTGCCATCACCCATTTTAGATTCGCCATCCCCATCCTCAACGTTCTTTCAAAAGTCGATGTACTGACGGATGAAGAACTCGAAACGATCCTCAACTGGTCAAGAGATCCATACGCATTGAACATTGCACTTGAGGGGACGACCGGTACCTCTCAGACGCTTCTCAGTCTAGAGCTCTTTAAGGCGCTTGAGAGCATAGGTATGTACAGGGAACTAACCCCAGTTTCAGCAGAGCTTTCTTACGGTCTGGAAGATATTTATAACACCATTCAACAATACTTTTCAGGCGGGGAAGATTTGACGAGGGATTAGGTGTGATTTACTTGCAATCGAAAACTAGATTCTTTTCCTCGCCGTTGATCAGCTTAATATGTGCTTTGATCTTGCCATTTTCGTAAAGTATCCTTGCCTCTTCGAGTAGAGATTTGTAAGCCGCAGCGTATTTGCCATCCAACGTCGGCTTCTCTTCAATGCAACGCAAAAGTCCCGCCTTTTCAAGCATTCTTATCTTTCTATAGCACGCCGCAATGGGAATGTTCATTTCTTTACTGAGCTCGACTGCAGTCTTAGTCTCTAAAAGTGTTGCTGAGAGTATTCTCGCGCAGTACTGGTCTGTAATAATTTTTGATATCTCCATTGCATGCATCAATTCTTGAGATTCGGGGACTTGTACTTAATACCCGTGCTACGGTTATAAAATTTGATCATGAGAAAGATAATGTTGTGACTATCGAGAAAACTACTCGTATGTGCTCCGCATATATTCCTCCTAAGAATTCTGAGCACAGGAATGAATGATGAAAAGAAAGATTCTACTTTGCCCGCAATGCGGATCTTCGGATTTGTACTATGAAGCTGGGTTATTAACGGGGTACAAATATCACTGCAAGCGCTGCGGATATATCGGCGCGCTTGTTATCGAGAAGGAATTCAATTTCGAGGCACATGGCGACTAATTCTTTCGGTCAGGCAAACATGACACCGGATTCTACGAACTTTGTCTCATCAGTCTCAAGGACTTTTGCGACAGCCCTCTCGAAGTCGATCATTGTTACATAATCGCGATTGTCCCTTATTGCGAACATTCCTGCTTCTGTACAGATTGCTTTGATGTCAGCTCCTGTTGCGGATTCGCACTTGGCGGCTATCACTGACAGATTCACATTCTTGTCGAGACTCATTTTCTTCGTGTGGATTTTGAAGATTTCAACTCTTGCCTCGTAGTTTGGCATGGGAATCGAGATGATACGATCAAATCTCCCAGGTCTCAAAAGCGCCTCATCAAGAATATCAGGTCTATTGGTCGCACCTATGATCTTCACATCACCAATGGGGTTGAAGCCGTCGAGTTCTGCCAAAAGCTGCATCAAAGTTCTTTGCACTTCTCTGTCGCCGGAAGTGGCAACTTCCAATCTTTTCGCGCCTATTGAATCGAGTTCATCGATGAACACTATACTTGGCGCTTTCTCTCGTGCTAGCTCGAAGAGCTCTCTGACGAGTCTGGCACCTTCACCAATGTATTTCTGCACCAGCTCGGAACCAACCATCCTTATGAAGGTTGCCTTCGTCTGGTGTGCGACCGCCTTGGCCAAGAGGGTCTTCCCAGTGCCCGGGGGACCTACGAGCAGCACACCCTTTGGAGGTTCAATACCAACTTTCCTGTACAGTTCAGGTCTCAGAAGAGGATCTTCTACCGCCTCACGAACCTCCCTTATCTGCTCATCCAAACCTCCGATTTCATCGTAACTCACATTGGGCTTCTCAATGATCTCAGCGCCCACAACTATTGGATCAAGGGAAGGCGGCAATACGCCCATCACTGCCAGAGTCTGCTTGTTCAGAGCTACTCTTGCTCCAACGATGAGGTCTTCAACTGGCACATATTCCGATGTGCTCACAATGAAGTCAGGACCTGTTGAACTTTTTACGACAACTCGTCCATCTGAAAGCACATCTTTGATGATACCTATTATGAGTGGCGGAGACTTGAGTCTCTCCATCTCAGTTCTCATTCTCTTTATTTCCTTCTGGAGTCTGAAGAGCTCGCTTTCGATGTATCTTTTCTCGCCTTCCAATCGACGGGTCTCTTCCAACAGTTCACTATTCCTGCGTTCGAGGAGCTCGATTTTTTCCTTCATATCAGCAATAAGCGCTTCCGTTTGCTGCTCCCTCAAATATGCCACCTTGTGTTTGCTTTATTAAAGCTAGTGGGTATATGATTCTTTCGCATTGAATATGCGATTGATTGATGGGGTTTCGTGTTTGCATCATGCTACTTTGGTGGAATGTTGGAAGGGAGTGGCTTTCTGCGATGCGTGTTCGTTCGAGATATGCTGGCTTTACATTCTATTCTCGATGTTTTTTATCATGATCAACGTGTAAAAATGCGGTTGTATCCAAGATGCCACATCCGAGGTATGTGATGTAAGCGACGTTTTATCGGGATCATATTATTCCTCAGAATCTTCTTGACATAACAAAAATGCGTATAGAAAAGAAAAGGTGGATATTATGACGGTGAGCTATAAATCCATTTAGTTGCATAATGAAGATGTAGAGCATGGGATGATTATCATGATATGCGAACTCTGCGGTAAGGAAACTGAGCGCACAACTCGCATCTTCATCGAGGGGACTATTTTGAGCGTGTGCAGCAGTTGCGCCAAATTCGGGGAGGTGCGCAAAAAAGGACAGGAGAAGTCAGCGCCGCAGAACATCATTGCAAAGCGTCTGGAATTGCGAGAAAAGCGAATGAAACCCAAGGATCTTTATGCCTTGGAAGAAACAACTCTTGAGCTCGTTCCAGATTATCCCAGGATCATTAGGGAGGCCCGGATGGCTCGCGACTGGAAACAGGAGACTTTAGCAGCGAAGATCAATGAAAAGGTAAGCGTGATTAATAAGATAGAAAAAGGAGATATGAAACCAGATGACGCGCTCGTGAAGAAGCTCGAAAAGGAATTGGGAATTAAGCTCATGGAAAGGGTCCCGATTGTGAAGACCGAAGCCAAACCATCCCAAAATAAGGGTTTAACGCTTGGAGATGTCATCAAATTGAAAGAAAGGTAATGATCCATTATCTCTCGATGATTTCCTTTTCGACTTCGTCGATGAGATCGTCGACGCTCACGCCAATTTCCTTTGCGTAAGCGACGGCAGCCACTTCTGCATCGACGCCGATTTTTTCCTGAATTTTATTAATTTTTGCGACTGCATCTCTTTTTGAAACGCCCGATGTTACAATCTTATCAAGTATCTTCGAAAAAACAGAATCATTCTTTTTCCGCTCTTCTAGGATTTTCTTATCGGGTTTGAAATTGATGGATATTTCAATTTTCTTGTAATCGAATGTGGGTTTAATCATGTCATCGACGCGCTCTAACAACCCATTCCTGAGGCCGAGATCAAGCAGTCTCTGAGCCTCCTTTGGAGTAAACCAGCGGAAGTCCATTGAAACCGAGAAAACCAACTCCCTCTCGGACAGGATCCCTTTTCCTTTCCGCTTGAAAACGAGAGCTAGACAGTTTCTTAGCTCATCCATGTGCGTTGCCCCAAGCCTGGTTAATCTATATTCCCTAATAATATTTCATCATATGTGCGTTATGTTCATTCGTTAACAGCATGTATTCTATATGTTGAGGTACATGTCCATCCGCGTTTACATCTAAATAAACATTTTTTAGTCTGTTTTGACTTCAAATCTTTATCTTAAATAATCAGTTTATAGGCAAAGATATCATTTTTTATTCCAGATCATTTGGTGTTGTCAATGTATTCAGTTATATTTATATAGAAGAACAAACATTTCGAACCAACAACCTTATTGTGCAATTGAAACTGTGCAAAGGAGGTAATAGATATGGGAATGGGAACAACGCCAATTCTTATACTTAAAGAAGGAACCCGCAGGGACAGGGGTAAGGACGCCCAATACAACAATATAATGGCTGCTAGAGCAATTGCAGATGCCGTCAGAAGCACCCTTGGCCCGCGCGGTATGGATAAAATGCTCGTTGACAGCATGGGTGATGTGGTTATCACAAACGATGGTGTAACAATCCTAAAGGAAATCGACGTCGAGCACCCAGCTGCAAAAATGCTGGTTGAGGTAGCAAAGACTCAGGATGAAGAATGCGGTGATGGCACAACGACAGCTGTCATTTTGGCGGGCGAACTGCTGAAGAAAGCTGTCGATCTCATTGATGCCAATGTACACCCGACGATCATCAGTGGCGGTTACAGGCTCGCAGCTCAGAAGGCGATGGAGTATTTGGATGAGATTGCCATGCCTATTTCTGTCGACGATAAGGAGACCCTGAAGAAGATTGCAATGACAGCTATGATGAGCAAGGCAGTTAGTGGTGTGAGAGCTCACATGGCCGACCTAGCCGTTGAGGCAGTAACATCTATCGCTGAAAAGGTGGATGGCAAGTGGGATGTCGATCTCGACAACATTCAAGTGGTGAAGAAACAGGGCGGTTCGATGGAGGACACGCAGCTTGTCAAGGGTGTGATTCTTGATAAAGAGCCTGTCCATCCAGCTATGCCCAAGAGGGTTGAAAAAGCGAAGATCGCCTTGGTTGATGCCGCTTTGGAAATCAAGAAAACGGAGATCGACGCGAAGATTGAAATCCGTGACCCGTCCCAGTTGCAAGCATTCCTCGCAGAAGAGGAAAATATGCTGAGAAAAATGGTGGAACAGGTCAAAAATGCCGGCGCGAATGTGTTGTTCTGCCAAAAGGGAATTGACGATCTGGCTCAGCACTTCTTGGCAAAGGAGAAGATCTTTGCATTGAGGCGTGTGAAGAAGTCGGATATGGAGAAACTCGCAAAGGCAACAGGTGCGACGATCGTGAGCAAGCTTAGCGAACTCAGCAGCAAAGATCTCGGTCACGCAGATCTGGTTGAAATGAGAAAATACCAAGAAGACGAGATGACCTTTGTGACGGGTTGCAAGAATCCCAAATCTGTCTCGATTCTAATCAGAGGTGGTACTGAACACGTGGTCGACGAAATCGAACGCTCGCTCGAAGATGCCATGAGCGTAGTCGCGATCGCTATTGAGGATGGGAAGATCATTACTGGTGGAGGATCTACAGCTGTGGAGCTCGCGATGAAGCTCAGGGAGTTTGCAGCTTCTGTCGGTGGACGTGAACAGATCGCAATTGATGCCTTTGCAAGCGCTCTCGAAGTTGTTCCGACTGCTCTCGCTGAAAATGCTGGTCTCGACCCAATAGATGTATTGATTGAGCTCAGAAAAGCTCACAAGGCAGCCCAAAAGACTGCGGGCATTAACGTCTTTACAGGTAAAGTAACGGACATGTACAAGGAAAATGTCCTAGAGCCGATTCGCGTGGGTAAGCAAGCCATTAGCTCTGCCACCGATGCTGCCGTGATGATTCTAAGAATCGATGATGTCATTGCAGCTAAGGGAGGATCCAAACCTGGTCCAGGTCAACCAGGTGGTCCCACTGAAGCAAATTTGAAACCTGAAGAAGACTGAGCAATTCGGGCGCAGTTAACGGCTGCGCTCTTTTTTCAATATACCTTTATTCTTCTTTTTTCGATGATTGATCGAGGTGATGCCAT
This sequence comes from Methanomassiliicoccales archaeon, assembly GCA_038850735.1. Classification (NCBI taxonomy): domain Archaea; kingdom Methanobacteriati; phylum Thermoplasmatota; class Thermoplasmata; order Methanomassiliicoccales; species Methanomassiliicoccales archaeon. The sequence goes on along the minus strand of JAWCLO010000009.1, from coordinate 30,172 downwards.
GGGAAACGAGGAAAGCGAATTGACCGCAAAGAATGAAACCCTGCCTGCGGAAAATTCAGCTGATCTGCAGTCTTTGAAAGACGAAATAGAAGCGCTGAAAAAGAAGCTCGATATGGCAGAAAGGGAACTCAGAAAATATGAGGAGCTATCGAATCAATACCTCGATCTTGCTAAGCGAATACAAGCTGATTTTGATAATTATAAGAAGCGCATTCAAAAGGAAAAAGATGAAATTGTAAAATGTGCCAATGAAAATCTTATTTGCGAGCTTCTGTCAACGCTTGATGACCTCGAAAGGGCTTTAAGCACCAGCTGTAGTTGTGACGAACTAAAAATGGGTGTTAATCACATTTATAACAATCTGATGTCTCTCCTTCATTCTTATGGTCTCAGGGAAATAACTTCCCATGACAAGTTTGATCCTCAGTATCATGAAGCAATGGCTATTGAACAAGGAGAAGATGGAAAGATTCTAGAAGTTTATCAAAAGGGATATCTCCTTGGGTCAAAGGTAATTAGACATTCAAAGGTGAAGGTGGCAAAGAATCAATCGGGAGGTGATGATGGTGCCAAAGATAATTGGAATTGATTTAGGTACGAGCAACTCAGCTGCCGCTGTGATGGAAGGCGGTAGACCGACGATAATTCCGAGTGCAGAGGGTACGAGTTTGGGAGGTAAGGCTTTCCCATCATATGTGGCGTTTACAAAAGATGGCCAACTTCTTGTAGGTGAACCTGCAAGGAGGCAGGCTATAACAAATCCAGAGGGAACGATAACTGCAATTAAGAGGAAAATGGGAACGGATTATAAGGTTAAGGTTTTTGGCAAAGAATATACGCCCCAGCAAATCTCAGCATTTATCCTTCAGAAAATCAAGCGAGATGCAGAGGCCTACTTGGGTGAGGAAGTGAAAAAAGCCGTCATAACTGTGCCGGCATACTTTAACGATAACCAGCGACAGGCTACCAAAGATGCTGGTGAAATCGCCGGTCTCGAGGTGGTAAGAATCATCAATGAACCGACGGCGGCAGCGCTCGCATACGGTCTCGATAAATCAGGAAAGTCGCAGAAGATAATGGTATTTGATCTCGGTGGCGGGACACTTGACGTGACTATCATGGAATTCAGCGAGGGCGTATTCGAAGTCTTGTCAACAAGCGGGGATACACAGCTCGGCGGTACGGATATGGATGAAGCTCTCATCAAGTATGTCGTCGAGAACTTCAAGAAAGATACTGGGATTGATTTGACTCAAGACAAGATGGCGCTGTGGAGGGTTAGGGAGGCGTGCGAGAAGGCGAAGATTGAGCTCTCCAGTACGATGTCAACTGACATAAATCTCCCGTTCATCATTGCAGATGCTTCAGGTCCAAAACACCTTTCAATGACGATTACGCGGGCAAAGCTCGAGGAGCTCGTTACCCCCATTGTAGAGCGGTGCAAGGGACCTATGATCAGAGCAATGGATGATGCCAATCTTAGACCCGATGATATAGATGCCATCATACTTGTCGGCGGACCAACAAGAATGCCAATCGTCCAGAGACTCGTTGAGAGGGTAGTTGGAAAGAAAATACAGCGTGGTATCGACCCGATGGAATGCGTGGCCATGGGAGCAGCTATTCAGGGTGCCGTGCTTGCGGGGGAAATCAAAGATGTTCTCCTGCTCGATGTGACCCCTCTATCTCTAGGCATTGAAACGCTTGGTGGTATTACAACAAAACTAATTGAGCGCAATACGACCATTCCGACCAGAAAGAGCCAGATATTCACGACAGCTGCCGACAATCAGACGAGTGTCGAGATCCATGTTGTGCAGGGCGAACGAGAAATGGCGCGGGACAACGTGTCACTTGGCAGATTCCACCTGACTGGAATTCCGCCGGCGCCTCGCGGGGTTCCGCAGATCGAGGTTACCTTCGACATCGATGCAAATGGCATCCTTCATGTTTCAGCGAAGGATCTAGGAACAGGTAAGCAGCAGAGCATTACCATCACTGCTAGTACAAAACTCTCCAGAGAGGAGATTGACCGGATGGTCGCAGAGGCTGAAAAATTCGCAGAACAAGATAAGAAGCAGAGGGAAAAGGTGGAGACAATAAACCAGGCCGACTCTATGATCTATAATGCAAATAAGACTTTACAAGAACTCGGAGAAAAAGTGACAAAGGAAGAGAGGGAAAAAATAGAAAAGGCGATCGAAGAACTGAAGACCGCGATATCGGGCGGTGAAACGGCCACGATTAAATCGAAAACAGAAGCGCTGATGAAAGAAGTGTTTCAAGTATCCTCGAGAATCTACCAGACTGCAGGCCAGCAACAACAAAGTAGTGGGGGCACTACATCTGGTGGGAGCAAAGACGAAAAGAAAGGCGGTGAGAACGGTTTCGTAGACGCTGATTATAAGATTGTCGACGAAAAGTAATCGGTTGAAGCAGGTTATTTGATTCTATGACAAAGAAAGACTACTATGAGGTGCTCGGCGTCAGCAAAGACGCTACTGTCGATGAGATCAAAAAAGCGTACCGAAAGCTAGCAAGACAGTATCATCCAGACGTGACGCAGCTGGATAGAAAAACTGCAGAAGAGAAGTTCAAAGAAATATCTGAGGCATACGAAGTTCTCGTTGACGAAAACAAGAGGCGGCTTTATGATATGTACGGTCATGCGGGCGTCAGCGGGCAATTCAGAGACGGCCAGTTTACTTGGAAGGATTTCACGCACATGTCAGACCTTCGCGACATCTTCTCTGACCTGGGCGCCTTTGGGTTCGGTGATTTTTCGTTTGGCGATATGGGGTTCGGAGAAAGCCTCTTCGATTTTCTTTTCGGACGCAGGGATGCCTTCGATCGATCAAAGCAGGCTCATAGAGGACGGGCACTAAGATACGACATCGAGATCACATTGCAGGAAGCGGCAAATGGGGCAACAAAGGAAATATCAGTTCCTCACAGCGTCAAATGCGAAGCTTGTGGGGGTACTGGTGCGAAGGATGGAAAGATCACTATGTGCCCAGCATGTGATGGGAAAGGCCAGAAGAGCACCGTTGAGAGGAGAGGGTATACCCAATTCATTTCGATCACAACGTGCCCTCGATGTGGCGGTAGCGGCAAGATCGTCGTAGATCCCTGCCCAAAATGCAGTGGGGAAGGTGTTACGCGGAAAATTTCGAAGATTAGCATTAATATCCCAAAGGGAGTAGAGGACGGAACCCGTCTGAGGATACCTGGAGCAGGAGAAGCAAATCTATCCGGCGGATCTCCTGGGGATCTGTACGTTGTCGTCCATGTGAAGGAAGATGAACTCTTCAAGCGCAACGGTGCTGACATTTGGATTGATTGGCCGATTACATTTCCGCAGGCAGCGCTCGGAGCGGAAATCGAGGTACCGACGCTGTGGGGAAAGGCTAAGCTAAAGATACCCCCCGGCACGCAGGGTGGTACAATATTCAGGTTGAAGGGTAGCGGTCTCGATCGTATTGACGGATCGGGAAGAGGCGATCAATACGTTAGGGTAGGAATTGAAGTCCCTCAAAAATTGACAGAAGAGCAGAAGAGCCTCCTGAGGAAGTTTGCTGAGTTGGAAAACGAACCAAAGAGCAAATTCGGCAGATTCCGAAGAGGATGAGTTTTGTCCTTTTTTTCAGTGAAGGGTTTATCAGTAATAGAGGGTCAATGGTGTTCGAAAATTCTTAACTAGAAAATCGCATTTCTCCTCTCATCTTTACGATCTGAATTTCGAAGGCATTTCGTATGTCGAGTTTTAGAGGTTATGATGAAAGGGTATGGATTCTCTTCATAGGCAGAACGATTGCGGCGGCTGGATTCTCAATCGTGATGCCATTTCTAGCAATTTATCTTCATGAAAGACTAGGGGTGCCGATGTCGGTAGTCGGCGCAATTTTTCTTATTTCATCGGCGATTGGTGCCTTTGGTCAATTGGCAGGAGGCGAGGTGTCGGATCGTTTCGGCCGAAAGAGCGTGATGTATCTTTCAATAGGCGCGCGTGCGGTGATTTTCGTGATGATCAGTGCCGTCGTTGCCATTGATTCTAGCTTTTTGATCATCGGATTACTCGTCGTCATTAGCAATTTCCTTGGCTCGCTTTTCGAACCAGCTTCAAACGCCATGATTGCGGATATCGTTGAGCCAGCTAAGCGGTTGGAAGCGTATGGGTTGTTAAGGATCGGAATGAATATCGGATGGGCGCTCGGCCCCCTCATTGGAGGGTTTCTCGCAGCATTTTCATATTCTTCACTTTTCCTGCTAACGGCCCTTACGAGTGCTACCGTTGCGTTACTCATCCATTTCAAGGTAAAAGAATCGATGAAGACTGGCGAATCGCTTCAGCGTTTCGGTGTGAGAGATTTAGTAAGACTTAAGAATGATCGCCGATTTTTCGCATTTTGCATCTTCTCATTAATACTGTGGATTGTTGTCGCTCAGATGTCGTCGACTTTGTCTGTGTTCTCGACTTCAGAAGTAAGAATATCTGTTGTCGAAATCGGCTACCTCTATACTATTAACGGATTGATGGTTGTCTTTGCACAGCTTCCCGTTGCAAGACTGATTTCTCGATTCAGTATGTCTGGAACGATTGCAGTCGGCGCTATCATTTACTCGCTGGGCTACTTCATGGTCGGTTTTGCAACCGGATTCGTATTTCTGGCGATGTGCATGGTTGTCATCACTGTTGGAGAAATTGTAACCTCGCCATCTTCAATGAATCTAGTCGCGAATATGTCCCCTGAGCGGGAGAGGGGACTTTACATGGGATTTTTTGGCCTATTCACATCATTTGGATGGTCACTCGGACCGTTTATCGGAGGTGTATCGATAGATGCCTTTGCACAATCGCCTGTACTCATGTGGGGAATTCTTTCTTCCTTTGGCTTGATAAGCGCGATCGGCTATTTGATACTCGGAAGATTCATTCCATCTCGTGTTGACCGGGTGGACACCCCTCCACGATAGCAAGAATTAAAATGTTTTTTTTCTTTGATGCAATTGAAATGAAAATTATCGGCATAATGACGGAAGATTTCAAATTCTTTCACGAGCTCGTATGTCGATTGAAGGAAAAGGGCGAACCTTTTGTTTCTTTGGGGTTTTCTGATGTTATTCCATCGGCGGTTGGAGTGATCATTACGACAGAACACGAGATTGACAAAGTTGAATTTTCCTCGATTGTCGCAAACGATGATCCACATCAGGCAATCGATATAGCGCTTGGGAGACTCAAAGGAGGAGAAGAGTTTGGTACCCTTGTAATCGGTATTGATCCCGGTAGCCGCCCAGGCATCGCTGTGTTCGGCGATCGGAAATTGATTTTCTCAGAGGTTGTGAGCTTCCCAGAACAAGTCGCAGGGATTTTGGATCATGTACTGTCTTGCTATCCACATTCGCGATCCGTAGTCAAAATTGGTCATGGGGACAGAACGAACCGCAACAGGGTCATCCGCGCGATCTGGGAGAAGGTTGATGAAGTCTATGTCGTCGATGAATCGAACACTACCCGCAGGACAGACTCACCAGATGTCGATGCAGCCGTTTCCATAGCACTCTCTGTTGGAAAAAGAATCTGCGAAGTGCCAGAGGTTACCCCGACTGCTGGCGAGATCAGGGACATTCAAAGGCTTTCACGACTTCATAGTCAGGGTAAAGTCACCATATCATCTGATCTTGCAGAAGCCGTTGCAAAGGGGTTGATGTCTCTCGATGAAGCGGTGGAATTGCAGGCACGGAAACTTAGCCGGTAACTCTCGAAAATGACGGAACTCGTGCGAGGACCATCCCCTCAATTGCCATTGGTTCGAGTCGCCTTGCAAGTCCGATTGCCTGCTCAAGTTTCGCTTCATTCTCGGCATAAATCGTGAACAGCGTCTCACCAACGTCAACTTTGTGCCCCCGCTTCTTGTTTAACAGGATGCCAGCACCTTTATCTTTTGGAGCCCCAGCAGCTCTTGCAATTCTCACCATGTCCTTATTCTTTATTCCTGCGATATAACCAGATTTTTTGGCTTGAACTTCGAATTTGAACTTTCCAATAGGTATATCTTCTGACTTGATATCGGGATTACCGCCTTGTGCATCGACGATCTCTCTGAATTTCTCAAGCGCCTTTCCAGACTCAAGGATTTCGCGTGCTCTATCCACCCCTCTTATAATCCCTCCCATTTCAAGCAGCATACCAGCAAGTTCACATGCCTTTTCAACAACACTGCCTGGAAGCTTTGACCCCTCGAGAATCGCTATCGCCTCCTTAGCCTCAAGTGCCGGTCCAATGGCCCTTCCTACGGGCTGTCCTCCATAGGTGATAGCGCACTCAACTCTTATTCCTAGTCTCTCACCGAGGTCGATGAAGTCACGCGCGTATGCTTTTGCCTCTTCAATAGTCCTTACTTTTGTACCCTCTCCCGTTGGTATATCTATTACAACATAGTCAGCACCCACGGCTTTTTTCTTTGACATCACTGAAGCGAGTAGCTGTGCGTGGGGGTCGACTCCCAAAGGATACTCGACACGGATAATAAGATCATCGGCGGGAGCAAGGTTCATTGCACCGCCCCAGACCATGGTTCCACCCACTCGTTCGGCTATTCTTTTGAGTTCGAAGGCAGTGAATTCTACCGGTGCAAAAACCTCAACGATGTCTGCAGTCCCCGCAGCACTGCTTATTGCTCTAGATGAGGTCTTTGGTATTAGAAGCCCTGCTGCAGCAACAATCGGAACGACGAGAAGAGTTACCTTATTTCCGGGCACTCCACCAACGCTGTGGAAATCAAATACTGGTGACCTGTCAAATTCTATTCTATCCCCCGTCTCAACCATCGCCATCGTAAGGTCAGTAGTCTCTCTAATATTCATGCCGTTGATGTGCAACGCTGTAACATATGCTGCTAGTTCTATGCTTGAAAGATTCCGATTTGCAATATCGTTCACAAGCGTCTTGATTTCCTCCGTTGTTAGTTCAAGACCGTCCATTTTTTTCTTGATGTATTCAATCGATTCTGGTTTTCCCGTTGCTATGACATCGACATCTTCTCCTACATCGGCACCTAAAATTTCAAGCGTTTTTCCGAGAATCCCAACCTCTCCCCGATTCACTATCGAATCAGTCGTCTGTACGATTGCGGTTATCGTCGTGCTCTTCTCGTGTGTTATCTTTATACGATCCTGCTCTCTCACTCCAAGGTCTTGGCAATCCTCTTCGTTGAGCAGGGCCGTATATTCGCCAGTGTCCATATCGATGTACTTCACCTTGAGTTTCATCTCTTTTTCCACCTCTCTAGTGCTTCTCTCAATTCAACGTGATCTCTTGCATACTCCTCAAGTGAGATTCCCTTGAACGAAGCGTCAACTGCCTGGGACATGGCTCTTGCTCCTGCTCTTATTCCCTTTGGATGCCCAGCGACGCCGCCTCCCGCTTGTATCTGAATATCGTTTCCAGCAATCTTCACCAGTTCTGGAACAAGGGCAGGGTAAATTCCTCCGGAACAGACGGGGAGCGTAGGTTTCAATCCATATAATTCTTCTGTGCACGATCTCTGGGAAGCTAGATCTTCCTCCGGAGATCCCTTCATCTTGCCAACGCCAAAAGTACCTACGTGTAATGCGTCCCCTCCGCACATACGAACTAGCTTTGCAAGCGGACTCATTGCAATTCCGTGATTTTCATTTCTTGTAAAGGCTGCGTGCATCGTACGGTGCACGTGGATCGGTATTTTGATCGATGGATCCTCAGCCACTGCTTGCAGGGCTGCAAATCCGCATGTGAATATGTCAATCATGATCTCACTGGCCCCAAGCTCCTGAGCTCTCTCGGCAATCTCAACAATCCGGTCGGCTCTCGTAGAAATGTTGATTGCATGTATCATTTTGTGACCACTTTCACTTTCAACCTTATCTAGCGCTTCTGCGATTGCAACAACCCTATCTTCAAGGGGACAAAATCTCTGGTTGACGAGCGTTTCATCATCCTTGCTGTTTGTAAGCCCCCCCATCCCTGCCTCATAGACATACGACGCCATTTCATCTGGATTAAGTCCTATCTTTGGTTTTATAATCGTTCCGACGAACGGCTTTTGCGGTCTTTTGAGAATGTTCCTCATGCCATCAATTCCAAATTTAGGTCCCTTGAATGCCCTCACCATCGATTTAGGGAATTTTGCATCTTCCAGTCTGACCCCCTTCAGAGTTTCTAATCCAAACAGATTTCCAGCTATTACACTGAGAATTTGCGGTACACCGCCGATATCTAGGCTGAAATCCTCAATAGGGAAAGCAATAGTAGCTATATTTCCTTTGATATCGATGACCCTTCCACTGAGTTTCAGGAAGATATCATCCCTCAGCGTCGTTATGTCAGTCCATGTACCTGTGGATTGCTCAGTTGCAATGGCTGCTGCTGCATCTTCCATTGGAATGCTTGTGTCTATTTTGTACCGGCAAATGACATGATCCTCAGGATCGATCTCCTTGCCTAGATGTAGATATTTTCTAGAATATTCCATATTTTTCACCCCGTTCAAAAATAAATTCTTCTCCTAATTCTCTCACAATAATTTCGTAGGCCGCATATGGCGAAACTAAGCCAATTTCTGTTACGATGGAATCAATATATTCAGGTGGTGTTGCATCGAATACTGGATTAAGAATTTTAACAGCGCTCGGTACTTCATCTCGAGCAGCAACTTCCGAACCATCCCTTTCCTCGATTTCCACAAGTTCTCCAAATAAGGTCTTCGGGGAAAATTTATACGTCTCAGCGCACACCACGAACGGAACTCTTGCTTCCTGAGAAACAAGCGCGATCTGCGAGGTGCCTATTTTATTGATAACTGCACCGTTCGATGCAACAGTATCTGCGCCGACAAGAACAAGATCAACTTTCTTCATCGCCCATCTAACCGCGCTGTCTACAATAAGCGTCGTGGGTATACCGTGTTGTGAAAGCTCTGTGACCGTGAGGATGCCTTGGCGCCAGGGTCTTGATTCAGTAGCAATGACTTTTACCTCCTTCCCCTGGTCAAAAGCTGTCTTGATAACACTCAAGGCAGCCTTACTGTTGCAGTGTGTGAGAATGCAATCGCCCGAAGAGATCCTTTTAGCCCCTATTTCACCAATGATCTTGACTGCTTCCCTAGATTTTCTTATGAAATTATCGGCATTTTTTACAATCTTTTCTTTCAAATCGTCAACGCTGCTCGCCGACTCCGTATCTTTTAGAACAGCATGAACAGCATTCCACAGCGATACGGCTGTAGGCCTCGTAGACAATAGAGTTTCCTTTCCTTTCTCGAGTAATGCCTTCAGTTGCAATATGTCCACTCCTTCGTAGGAACGTGCAAGATCTCTAAGGGCGCCTGCCGCAGTTCTTGCAATCTCTCCTGCGCCCCGGATTTTCATACTTTTTATCAATTCTGCAGTCTCTTCGATCCCCATCGTCCTTATCGATGGTATGGGCCAGTATTTATTTCTATCCTTTTGGAGAATGGGATCTATCGATAAGACGATGATATTGGCAAAACTGGGTTTTTACTAAAGAAGCAAATTGTTTTTCAAAAGTCATTGAGCGAGATCAATATAATCATCAGATCCTACAATTTGAGTTTGCTTTCGAGCTCTTCTAATGAGAGTGTGTTCATGACATCTTTGCTTTCCAACCATCCTCTTCTTCCAGTGGCCACGCCGAAAAGCAAGTAATCAAGTTGATCAATGCTATGGGCATCAGTCCCTATAGCCATCACACTGCCCATGTCCTTTGCAAGTTTAATATTCACATCATTCAAATCAAGACGTTCCGGAAGCGCGTTGATTTCGAGCCAAACTCCCTTAGCCTTCGCTTCATCGATAATTTTCTCAAGATCGACTTCATAGGGATCCCTCTGCTCAATAACTCTGCCTGTTGGGTGAGCTAGGATCTTCACATAATCATTTGAGATAGCATTGAGTATCCTTTCTGTCATTTCCCTCTTGTTCATCTTGAATCCCGAATGGATCGCTGCAATTACTAAATCCAGATCTTTTAAAACTGCATCAGGATAATCAAGCTTACCATCACTAAGTATTTCAACCTCGGCACCGGCCAAAATGCGAAAGTCATCCATATTCTCGTTAAGCTTTCTTATAGCGGAAATGTTCATTGCGAGGTCCTTTGCGCTGATTCCACCTGCAATCTTCAATGTCTCTGAATGGTCTGTTATAGCAACATATTCATATCCGCGGCGTCTGCACTCATGAGCGATTTCTTCGACTGTTGCACTGCCATCACTGAATCTTGAATGCACATGGAAATCCCCTTTAATCTGATCTAACTGAATTAACTTTGGGAGCTGATGCTTTGCTGCTGCTTCAATCTCGCCTCTGTTTTCCCGCAATTCTGGTGGTATGAACTGCAATCCCAGAATCTCATATATCTCTTCCTCAGTCTTCCCACCAATTTTTTCGCCAGTGTCTTTGTTGAAAATTCCGTATTCGCTGATCTTGAGACCTTTATCGCCCGCTAGTCGGCGTAGTTCGATATTATGTTCCTTTGATCCAGTAAAGTATTGAAGTGCGGCACCATAACAATCCTCGCTGACGATGCGGATATCTATCTGGACGCCATCTTTTAACCTCACACTGCCCCGGGTCTCACCTCTTGCTATCACCACTTCAACTTCGGGAAATTGGATAAATGCGTCCATTACGGCCGAGGCATTATCACTGCCAACGAGGATATCGATATCTCCTATCGTTTCCTTCATTCGACGGAGGCTTCCAGCCACACTTATTGTCTTGAGACCAGTGGTTTCCATCATATATCGTTCTATCTTTTTTCCGTAGTAGTGGGCATAGCCCAGTAACATGCGACCGCTCCGCTGTTCCAGTATTCTTATTCCAGTTAGGATATTTTGCTCGGATTTTTCACCAAATCCCTTAAGTCTCCGGATCCTATGTTCTTCCGCTGCCTTTTTCAGTTCATGGAGATTTGTTATTTTCAATTCTTGATAAAGGCGCATAGCTGTTTTAGGACCTATTTCCGGAATATCCATCAACTGGAGAAGACCAGCGGGTAGCTCTTCTCTCAGTTGCTTCAAATAGTTGAGCTCACCTGTTTCAATGATCTCTTTTATCTTTTTTGCAATCGCCTTGCCTACGCCAGGGATCTCCTCAAGTTTATTTTCCTTATAATACTTCACTACGTCATCGCCTAGAGTTTCAATGCTTCTTGCTGCCCTTCTGTATGCCCGGGGCTTGAACTCGACTCCTTTCAGCTCCAAAAGATCCGCAATCTCGTAAAGAATTGCGGCAATCTTGGCGTTACTCATACCATGATGTTGATTTACTTTCTTCAGGATTAAAATGTTCCTAGTGCCTGAATACGCGGATGCCTGTAAAGACCATCGCCATGCCGTGTTCGTCGGCAGCCTTTATGACTTCGTCATCACGTATGGATCCTCCTGGCTGAATGATCGCCGTTACGCCAGCTTTGGCAGCCTCATCAACTCCATCTCTGAACGGGAAAAAGGCGTCGGACGCCATTACGCTCCCCTTCGCTTCCTCTTTGGCCTTGAATGCTGCTATCATCGAGGAATCAACTCTGCTCATCTGACCAGCGCCGATCCCCACCACTCGTTCATCTTTTGCAAGCACGATAGCATTCGACCATACATGCTTAACAACTTTCCATGCAAAAAGCATGGATTTCATTTCAAATTGAGAGGGACTTCTCTTCGTAACTACTTTGAGATCTTCTGGCCTGAGTTTGCAATATTCATAAGTCTGCACCAATAGTCCGCCTTTTACTTTCTTCATTCTAAGTTCAGGTCTCTCATCTGGCACGATTGGCGCATTTGTTCTGAGAATCCTAATGTTCTTCTTCTTTTGAAGAATTGAAATTGCTTCTGGAGTATAGGAAGGCGCGATAACTGCTTCTACAAAATGCTTGCTAATCTCTTCGGCAGTGAATTCATCCACCTCCCTGTTGATCCCAATGACGCATCCAAATGCGGCCACTGGGTCTACGTTATACGCAGTTACGAAAGCTTCTCGAATATTATCTGCGCTTGCAATTCCACATGGATTCGTGTGCTTTAAAACTGCGACAGTCGGTCTATCAAAATCTCTCAAGATATCCAGGGCTGCCTCGAGATCAAGAATATTGTTGTAAGAAAGCTCTTTTCCATGAAGCTTTTCAGCGCGTGGAATGCACACCCCTTCTGCAAATGGATCTATGTAAAATGCAGCCGATTGATTTGGATTCTCACCGTATCGGAGATCAATGGACTTTTCAAAACCCATTGCGAGGATATCTGGGAAGAGCTCCTGTCCAAACTCTTGTCCAAAGTAGCGAGATATCATTGCATCGTATACAGCCGTAGTCCTGAAAGCCTCGACCATAAGAGCCTTAAGGGTTTCTTTGCTCAATATCCCCCCATTTCTCTTCAACTCTTCCAGAACAAAACTGTACCTCCGCGGGTTTGTAATCACAGCCACAGATTCATAATTCTTTGCGGCTGCCCTGATCATGCTTGGGCCACCAATATCGATATTTTCTACGATTTCATCAAGCGTTGCGTTTATCTTCATCACAGTCTCCTTGAACGGATAAAGATTAACAACTACCATGTCGATTTTCTTAATTCCTCTCTCAGCAAGCTGTTTCATGTGCTCAGGATCATCTCGACGGGCAAGAATGCCAGCATGTATGAAAGGGTGAAGAGTTTTTACCCTTCCATCAAGCATTTCTGGGAAACCAGTAACTTCCGAGATTTCAGTGACGCGGATATTGCTTTCCTTTAGAAGACGTGCCGTACCCCCTGTGGAAATGATCTCAACATTGAGTTCTTCTAATCCTCTAGCAAAGTCCACTATCCCGCTCTTATTCGACACACTTATGAGCGCTCTTTCGACCCTTGTCAACCGATCTCCTCCGATACCATTTACTCCTATTCGATAAAATGCGCCATTCCTAAATGCCTTCGGGTCACATAAAAATACTCATTCTTACCGTTACATCATTCTCTCGGATATGCCGTACTATGTTAACAATTTCTCGGCGTAAATGAGGATAGGGCAAATCCGTTTTTCAAGTCAAAAAAGATTTTAAATCGCTAGCTGTCGTTCCATGACGGGGCAATATTATGATTATTATCGGCGAGAAAATAAATGGACTCTTTGCATCTGTGGCAAAGGCAATCGACAAACGCGATACAAACTATATCCAGGAACTTGCGATGTCGCAGGTCAAGCATGGAGCGCAAATCTTGGACATCAACACGGGACCTGGAAGAGAAGATGCGCCCGCGGTAATGGAATGGCTTGTGAAAACTGTTCAGGACGTCGTCGATGTCCCGCTTAGCATTGATACGCCGGGACCTAAGACGATGGAAGCCGGACTGAAGGCTTGCAAAAACAAACCAGTCATGAATTCGACGACTGCAGAGCGAAAGAGAATGGAGAAGTTCTTCCCGCTCTGCAAAGAATATGATGCCGAGATTATTTGCTTGACCCTCGATGAACGTGGCATACCAAATGATGCTCAATCACGTGCTGAGATGGCAATGTTGATGATGACGACTGCAATGGAATATGATATTATGCCAGAGAAGATCTATCTCGACCCTCTTGTCTTGCCCGTTGGTGCAGCTCAGGATCAATGCAAGAAAGTCATTGAGGCCGTTCGGATCTTTCAGACATTGAATGAGCCACCACCGCGCACTGTGGTTGGTCTGAGCAATGTCTCTAATCTAACGAAGGAGCGCAGTCTTTTAAATAGGACTTTCCTGGCCATGCTGATGGGTGCTGGTTTAACCGCCGCGATATGCGATCCGCTCGACGAAGAACTGATGAAAATCATCAAGGCGGGAGAAATTCTACTTAACGAGCGATTATACTGTGACGACTTTCTTAGGGCTTAAGCCTTTACGCCAACACCTCTTGGCAATAGCGCCAACATGGTAGATATAGTTAGAACAATACATGGAGTGCCAGGCACGCAAAAGATCGTATGAGAATTATAGAAACATTTACTGCCATTGGTTCGCTATTGGATGCCCCTCTAGCCTGTGAAATCAATTAGCTGCGAGATTGCTAGGCCACTCGCAGCTATGCATGTCATCTCAAGAGATATTGAAAGCGTGCATTGAATAACTTCGTTACACTTGCGGTCTTGGATACAGCCCCGCCTCTCTTACGATCTCTGGTACGATCTCTTCCCATGCAATAGCCATTATATGCACACCGTGAACGCCTTTGACAGTCTTCAAATGCTCAATCTGTTCGACGCATATTTTCACGCCTTCTGATTTTGGATCCTTTGCCTTTTTCATGCGATCAATGATCTCATCTGGTACGATCATACCGGATACCTTGTTCTTCATGTATTTTGCTGCTCCGACGGATTTGAGCGGTATGACGCCAGCTAGTATGTGCACTTTCTTATCAAGACCTCTCTCCCTAATGCCCTCTATCCATTTTTCAAATCTGTCCATATCGTATATCGCTTGGGTTTGAATGAAGTCTGCTCCGGCAGCAACTTTTTTTGCGAGTCTAATCACCCGGAATTCGAACGGATCGGCAAAAGGGTTCTCTGCGGCTCCCAGAAAAACTTTAGGCGCCTCTTCGAGTTCTTCCCCGCCTGAAATTCTCTTTTCGTCTCGCATTTGCTTAAATATCATGAGCTCTTGGATCGAGTCTATGTCATAGACGTTTTTTGCACCCTTTTCATTTCCAAACGTCTGGTGGTCGCCTGTGAGGCAGAGTACATTTCTGATCCCGAGAGCAGAGGCGCCAAGTAGATCCGACTGCAACGCGATGCGATTCCTGTCTCGACACGTCATCTGCATCACGGGTTCTACGCCCTCATTCAAACATATCAGCGCCGAAGCCAGACTTGATAAACGGACGATTGCTGTCTGGTTATCCGTGAGATTGAATGCGTCTGCGTAACCTTTGAGCATTTGAGCATGTTGCTTGACGATGTTGGAACTCGCAGATTTGGGGGGACCAATTTCTGCAGTCACTGCAAAATTTCCTGATTCAAGAACCCTCTCAAGATTGCTACCAGCCTTCATTTCGGCACCCCCTTTTCCGCTTTTTCTTCAGGTGTGAGCACGGCATCTTGCCTTACAATGAGGCGCGGTCCTCCGCTATGGCTTGTGATCCAATTTTTTGGGGGAATTATCTGCTCCATGAATTCTAATTTACCAAGTCTTTTCAAACTGTGGTATATCTGATCCCATGCACACGGAGTTGAATCTGGATTGACTTCACAGCGTCCATTTTGAGAACCTCCGCAGGGACCATTTAGAAGACTCTTTGAGCACCTAGCAATGGGGCAGATGCCTCCCGTAAGATGCAGAACGCAATCGCCACATCCCGCACATTTTTCGCGCCAAATGCCCTGTTCCTCAGGCGCCCCCATATTCGAGGTATTGAGGCCCGGGACCACCCGTATGTCAGGATAGATTTCCTGCATTACCTGAGCACCAACGCCGCACGCCATAGACAATATCGCATCCTTACTAGAGACGACCGCCTGGATTTCCCGAACCCACTCCTTTTCGCACTGCCTCTCAATAGTGATTTCTTCAATAGTCCATAATTTTCCATGCATCTCGCCGTAAACTCGCAGCGCCTCAGCGACAATGCCTACTTCCTTTTCTCCACCCGCCAGACAGATCGCGACGCACGACCTGCAGCCAGCAACGAGAATATTGCGATGTCCTTCGAGATTGTGGATGATTTCTTTAAGGGGTTTCTGTTCAGCTATGATCATACGTTCACCTTCCTGATCGGGCTGGGGCCCAATTTCTCAACCCTAGATACCATCTCATCAACGATTTCCTTGAACTTCCACACCATGTTTGATGCCACATTGAACATCTCAAGTCTTTCAGGTTCGATGCCAATCTCAGCAAGGATTTTTTTGGCATAATTGATGCGTTTCCTTGCTTCAATGTTTCCGTATTCGTAGTTGCAGTTGCCTTCTAAGCATCCTGCAACAAAAACGGCGTCTGCACCCTCCCTAAAAGCCTTCAAAATATGAATTACGTCGATTCTGCCAGAACAGGGGACCCTTACAATCAAAACATCTGGTGAGTACTTTATGTGATTTAGCCCGGCAAGATCCGCAGATGCATAGCCACAGTAGTTGCAGCAGAATCCTATGATTCTTTTTTCTTGTACTCCAAACATTTTCATCACCCGCGCATAATCGAGCTCACCTGTGCATGCAACTGGGCATCTGAATAACAGTACATTTCGATGGCTTTGCTTGGGCAAATTCCAACGCAAATTCCACATCCCATGCACTTTTCTGTCTCAATCTCAGCCTTGCCGACTTCGCCTATAAATGGAGCATCGTATGGACAGCTCCTTACGCATGTGAGACAGGCAGAACATTTCTCTGGGTTAATCTCTGCAATCGCTCCACCTATATCAACATAGCCTGATCTTATCAACGCGACGGCCCGCGATGCACCAACTCGCGCATCGAGGAATTTTTCGGGCGCAAAACCTGATTCGACGGCGGTTCCACAAAGGAATATTCCCCTTCTAATGGAGGCAGCCGGCTTCAACTTCACCTGGGTCTTCTTGAGAAAGCCTTTTTCCGTAAGGGGAAGTCTGAACGCTCTCGCAATTACCTCCGCTCCTGTAGGAACTGCTGTCGGAGGCACGATGACATCATCAGCTCTTATTCTCAATGGAGCGCCTAGAACAATGTCATCTACAATCACAGCGAGAGAATCGCTCCTTTCAATCACGGGCTCTTTCTCAGTTCTGATTATCCTAATGCCTTGCTCCTGTGCATCCCTAAAGGTCAACTCATCGAATCCGTAAGTGCGCACATCCCTGACTATAACAGTGATTTCGGCATCTGATCTAAGTTTTTTGATATTGATCGCATGCGTTAGCACTTCTCCATCTCTCAATCCGCAGGACTGTTCTCTATCTCTCTGCGGCGCAAGTATAATCACAATTCTCGAAGGAATGCTTGATTTACCAGACGCCATCTCTTTCATATGATGCCATGGGTGTATACTCAGTGTATGATAGCTCTCGCCGCTTTCTTGTCCGATGATCGAATCGAAGGCGATAATAATTGCCCCGCATTCAATCTCCACGGTTTTGTCGTTTTCCATCGCAAGAACCCTGAAATTTCCAGCGAACCCCAAGTACTCAACCGGTTTTGTATTATTTAGGATCCTTACCAAAGGGTTTGCCTCAATTTTCCTCAGTTGATTAGACGTATATTCCCCAGAAGTTGAACTGCTTACCAATTTCAATTCTGATGACGAAAATCCCTCTCCGGGGTTGAGGAGCGTCACTTTGATGCCTTCCCTCGCCACGGACTCGGCCGCCGTGAGTGCGCTGATACCATTTCCGACAACTAATACTTGCTTATATGTAATTGGCACCCTATCGTAAGGTGGCGGTAGGAGAAATCGGCATTTTGAAATTGCCCCCCTGATGAGTGCCCTTGCCTTCGCCATCGTGTCAGTTTCGTCGTGCACGAAAGCACATTGCTCTCTAATGTTGGCCATTTCAAACATGAAAGGATTTAGGCCTATTTCGAGTGCTAACTCCCTAAAAAGTAGCTCGTGTGTCTTTGGCGAACATCCCGCAATCACGAATCTTGTGCTACCGATTTGCTGCAAAATTCTTTTTATCTCAGTTCTGCCGTTGGCCGTGCAAGCGAAGTCAAGAACGTAGGTGTCAATATTCTTCTCACTTCGCAACAACTCATCTCTTATCATCTCAAGGTCGATCCTGTTGCCTATAGCACCGCCACATCGGCAGAGAAAGACCGCGATACGATCATTCACTTCGCCCCTCTTCCTCTCTCTTGTAGCGGATCGGGGCCTTGATGATCTAGTTCCAGTCACAAGAGTCACCATTTCATCTCCTCTGCCAAACTGAATATCGAAACTCATTTCAATCCCCCAATAAAAGCAGCAACACGCCCCGCGGTCGCAATACCCTCCATAAAACTCTCCTCGATGTCTTTTGGACCTGTGCAGCAACCGGCCGCAAAAATTCCCCTTCTTTCACCATCATCAAGAATGAAGCCGTGTGGAGAGATCTTCATATCCAAAATATTTGAAAGCCTCCTTGCATCAGAAGGTGGCATGATACCAACCGATAGCATTATCAGATCGAATTCTTCCTCCTCAACCGTGTTTTCGCTTAAGGAGACGTATCTTACGATAGGTTTGTCGGTTTCAGATTGAATGATTTCCGCAGGTCTTGTCCTTATGACTTTAACTCCCTTGTTCTTATTTGCCCACTCCACCAACTCGTTATCTATTGAATCATAAGGTCTCCAGTCCATGAGGAAAAAGGAAATTTCCAGATCTGGGTTTTTCAGTTTTGCAAGCTGTGCAATCTTGAGAGCATATTTGCAGCACACCTTTGAACAGTACGAAGCCCCCATCCTGAGGTCTCGCGATCCAACACACTGAATGATGGCGAGTTTCTTGCACGGTAGGCTCGTCGGGAAAACAACTATTTTCCCGATGGAATTAATCATTCTCTCGATCTCAAGAGAAGTGAGCACATTCTTCAGCGTTCCGTAGCCTAATCTCCTATCGAGGGTCGCATCAAAAGGCTCAAATCCGCTTGCCACGACAATCGCTGATACGTTCAGATACTTCTTCGAAGCAGGCGCATCAAAATCTATGGCACCGTTAGGACATATTTCGGCACATTTTGTGCACTGAGATCCCTTCCATCTGATGCATTTGTTTTTGTCAATGTAATACGTCATCGGTACGCTCCGAAAATACCTAGGATTGATCGCGCTGCCTTCAACAGGACATACTTCCCGGCATGCGCCACAAGCAATGCACCTATCTTCTCGAACCAGCTGAGGTTTTCTCTCAACAGTAACTCTGTACGATCCAGGTGCGCCGCTTACCCTTTTTACTTCAGAATTTGTAAGTATGCGGATATACTTAGATTGAGCCACTTCAGGTAATCTATCGATCGAAAGGCAAACGTCGCATTTCGCGCACTTGATATCGCCTTTGCAGCACAATTCTGATGCCATTCCTCCAATACTTGATTCCTTTTCTACAATATTAACAAAAATACGGCGTTCAGCAAGGCCAATCGCCGCAGCGAGGCCAGCAGTTCCACCGCCAATAATGAGCACCTGAGCCAGCAAATCACCCCCCTTAAGTCTTCAATGTCGAATCTGACGTATATCTCACGCGCTCTCTGTTCATTGGTGATGCCTTTGTGAACAGGAGATCACCTTCTTCGACAATTCATGAAGACTATTT
The DNA here is from genome assembly GCA_038850735.1 of Methanomassiliicoccales archaeon. NCBI lineage: Archaea > Methanobacteriati > Thermoplasmatota > Thermoplasmata > Methanomassiliicoccales > Methanomassiliicoccales archaeon. The sequence goes on along the minus strand of JAWCLO010000009.1, from coordinate 10,901 downwards.
ATAAATTGAGAGGAAGATGTTGGAATAATTGGCGGGAGCAAATTGCACTGCTTTTATTCTTCATCTCCGCATTCGACAATATTTGTTTTTTGAAAAAGAACTCGTTGATTATCGATGAAGTAATTACTGTCAGGATCTCATTTTTTGGGGGATAGTGCCGAAATATCCGAGATGCAAATCGATATGCTCGACTCCTCTGCAATAAAGCATGCAAAATACTCTTTTGAATTTATGCAGATCGATTAGTATAATATTTGTCATTTTATATATCATATCATGCCTTTGGGACATGCTGCGATTACTATAGATGTTGATAGAGATGTGAATCTAGCAGAGCAGGGAAAGATTGAGGGTGTCTCCAAGCCTAGGGACAGCGATTCCACGCCTCGCTTCGAATCCGCTGCACGCGGATTGAAATTAATCTTGTCTGTATTAAACGATCTGGGAATCAAAGGCACTTTTTTCATCGAGGCAGAAACCGCCAAGAGAATAATGAGCAGGATAAATCTTAAGGAGCTTTTGAAAGTTCACGAGGTTGCTTGCCACAGCTGTAGGCATGAAGACCTCACGGGAGAATATTCTGGTATAAGACTCACCGACGACCAGATCAATTCAATTCTGGATGAAAGCGTATCGGTGATAAAGGAAGTATTCAATAAGAAACCTGTCGGATTCCGAGCACCGTACCTGCACATTGATAACAGGATTCTGGCGATATTGGCACAGAAGGGATTCATGTATGATTCCTCGATAGTGAAACGAATTGACAGGGGCGAAATTCATCCATATAGGATCTACGGAGCGCTCATTGAAGCACCAATTGCATCTGGGCTCGATCGTGAAGGAAAGAAGATCATTTCTTATCTTTGGCCATTGCATGAGGGACAGAGAAAAATCAGCGACTACGAACACTTCCTATCAAAATTTTCGTCCGGTTTGTTCATACTTGCGACCCATAGCTGGCATGTGGTTGAAGGCTATGAGTGCGGTATTCTGCCGGAAGAAAGAATTGCGGAAAACGTGACGTTTCTCCGTTCCATACTGAAAACAGCGATCGACCTTGGGATCGAATTCTGCACCATAGAAGATTACCTCCTCGGAAAAGCGGGTGACTAATCTGTATGGACAAGGTTTTCCGAACTTGAAAAAAATCACTTATGAAGACGCCTTGAAAAGAGCCTGGGATGAACTTCAAGAAAGGGATCTTAGGGAACTCTCAGCTTTTTCTTTCAGCAAGTTAGAAAATGATATCATCTTTTTGAAATTCATCGATCGATCTTACTCCGTTGATATCTCTCAACGGATCGTTGCAGGCGAGGGTCAACGTCTCGAGCCGTTCTTATCTGTCTTAGTACTTCATTATCTCATTGGATGTTCTAGCCTAGAGCCCACAGGCGAGTTGATTACCTTTAGAGAGGTGCCTTATGGCGAGTTATATTATCCTGCGTTCAAATCAAGGGCGATAGATCCGCTTGTTTCAAAATTCGGAACTAACGCGAAGCTGTTACTTGCTATCGGCGAGAAATTAAAAGCTCGAAGGGTCGATTTGGGATCTGCTGCAATCTGTGTAGATGTTTTTCCGAAATTGCCAGTAGTTATCATCATCTGGGAAGGAGATGAGGAGATTCCTCCATCGGCAAACATACTTTTTGATAGGATTGCCCCGTCGATCATGGCGACAGAAGATCTCGCTGTGATAGGCAATCTGATATCATCCCGCGTACGAAAGATGTGCGAAGCTGCTGGCAAGTGAAATTCCTTTTTCTTACTTTAATAGAGAATGTGTTACAAATCGAGACTTTTTTTTCATAATATACGCTAGTTGCGCCAGGCGCCAAAGCTTCTGTTGCCTAATCGGCGAAGAGATCAAAAAAAGGGAAGAAGATAGGCTCTAGAAGAGCCCTTTCACGTTTCCTTTTTCGTCTATGTCGATGTCCATAAAAGCGGGCCTGCTTGCCAGCCCGGGCATTGTGCTCATCTTGCCGATTAGCGGATATATGAAACCGGCACCAACACTTGCTCTAACTTCTCTGACTGGCAGAATGAATCCCTTGGGGGCACCTTTGAGATCGGGATCGTGGCTCAAACTCAGATGAGTCTTTGCCATGCAGATAGGCAGTCTGCCGTATCCAGCCTTTTCAAATGCTTCGATTTGCTTCTCGGCGACCGGCGTGTAGCTCACACCATCGGCGCCGTAGATATTTTTGGCGATGCATTCGATCTTTTCTTTTATTGACCACTCGAGCGGGTATAAGAACTTGAACTTTGATGGCTTCTTGCAAGCTTCGACAACGAGCTGCGCCAGCTTCTTTGCGCCCTTTCCACCTTCCGCCCAGTGTGTGCATTTTGCGGCATCCTCAGCACCTGCTTCCTTGGCATATTTCCTGACAAGCTCAATTTCCGCGTTTGTATCCGTTTCAAATGCGTTGATTGCAACTACAACTGGTATGCCGAATAGCCTTGCATTTTTTATATGCACGCCGAGGTTAACAAGACCTTTCTCCAACAAGTCGAGATTCTCTTGCGTATAGTCTTTATCAAGAGGCAGTCCCGGTTTTACCTTCGGTCCTCCACCATGCATCTTGAGAGCTCTGATCGTTGCAACGATGACAACGCAGTTAGGAATTAAGCCACTGTATCTACATTTGATATTGAAGAATTTCTCCATACCGATGTCGGCACCAAATCCGCTTTCCGTAACGACATAATCGGCGCACTTCAATGCAATCTGATCAGCCACAATACTGCTGTTTCCGTGTGCGATATTTGCAAATGGACCTGCGTGAACAAAAGCAGGTTGCCCTTCAAGGGTTTGCATCAAGTTCGGCATGAGCGCATCTTTCAATAAAACCGTCGCTGCACCAGCTACCTTTAGTCTTTCGAGCGTCACTGGTCGCCCCTTTTTGTCCATTGCAACTACGACACGACCGATTCTTTCTCGCATATCCTTAAGGCCGGTGGTGAGTGCTAATATGGCCATCAATTCGCTGGCAACACTTATATCGTAACCAGTTTTTCGTGGGAATACAGGGCTTGGGGATCCATCAGGCAAGGTCGCATCGTTGAATCCTATCTGTATCTCTCGCAAGCTTCGGTCGCATACATCGACTACACGATTCCACATGATTGTCTGTGGGTCGATGTCGATGCGCTCGAGTCCACGCTTTGCTAGCTGCTCATCGGTCAAAACACTTTCGTGGTACATTCTGCTGTCAATAGCCGCAGCAATGAGGTTATGAGCAACGGATATCGCGTGAATATCGCCGGTAAGGTGCAGGTTGAAATTCTCCATAGGAACTACCTGGCTATAACCTCCGCCCGCGGCTCCGCCTTTTATATTAAATGTAGGCCCCATGCTTGGCTGCCTGATGCAAGCAACCACTTTCTTCTTCAATTCAGAGCCAAGTGCCTGCGTGAGTCCGATTGTAGTCGTGGTTTTCCCCTCACCCAAAGGCGTAGGTGTTATTGCTGTAACATCGATATACATACCTTGAGGTCTGTCCGCAAACTTCTCTCGCACGTCCAAGTGAACCTTCGCAACATACTTCCCGTATAGCTCGATATCATCAGGCGTGAGATCTATTTTTGCTGCGATGTCAAGGATTGGCTCCAAAGTTGCTTCCTGAGCTATTTCCAAATCGCTTTTCATTCAGAATTTCCCCCTCGTCTATTTTTGTCGATTCTTTCGGATTAGATTTGAAGGGAAATATCAAGTAGAATATAAAACAGTTCCCAGGACTCACCACAGTATTGGTCACGAAACACAAGTGTTAGAATTTGAGAATTTGGTGAAGAAAATACAGTACGACAAATGACGAATCAAACGACGAGTGACGAAGAATTAAATAAGATACCGCTGTTATCGCTGAGAACAAGGTGGTGAGGATGGTTGCCAAGTTAATCGATGGTAACGAGATTGCCGGTCAAATTCGAGAGGAATTAAAAAAGAAAATTGCAGACCTCAAGTCTAAAGGGGTCACTCCTGGTCTTGCTGTAATTCTTGTAGGAGATGATCCGGCTTCCCAGGTCTATGTGAGGATGAAAGGCAAGGCTTGTGAAGAGCTTGGTCTTTATTCTGAGACGATCAGACTCCCAGCAAACTACCCTGAAGAGGCATTGTTGAAAATGATAGATGACCTCAACGTGAACCCAAAAATCCATGGAATTCTGGTTCAGTTGCCTCTTCCCGATCACATCAATGAGACGAAAGTTCTCAACAGAATCGACCCTGAGAAGGATGTTGACGGATTCCACCCCGTTAATGTTGGGCGAATGCTGATCGGTGATCCAGGATTTTTGCCTTGCACTCCCCACGGAATCCAAGAGCTTCTTATGAGGAGTGGAAACAGCCCAGAGGGGAAGCATGTTGTGGTTGTTGGACGCAGCAATATAGTCGGAAAGCCAGTAGCTGCGATTTTGATGCAAAAGAAACCCGGTGCGAATGCGACGGTTACTGTGTGTCATTCAAGGACGAAGAACCTTCCGGAGGTTACTAGAATGGGAGACATACTCATCGCGGCGATGGGTGTACCTGAATTCATAAAAGCCGACATGGTCAAGGAAGGTGCGGTGGTGATCGATGTCGGTGTGAATAGGGTTGATGACCCATCATCCAAAAAAGGTTACAAGCTTGTCGGCGATGTAGATTTTGACGCCGTCAAACAAAAAGCATCTGCGATTACTCCTGTGCCGGGCGGCGTTGGTCCCATGACGATTGTCATGTTAATGAAGAATACAGTTCTCTCAGCTGAAAGAGCATTGGCTCGCAAGTAACATCTCTCGTTACAATTTGGATATTTGGTGGGGGGATTCCAACGACTAATAGGCCATGCGATATTGTAGATTTAGCAGGAAAAGCCGGCGTCTATAAATCAAAACTGTCAGCTGGCAATTTGCTCCTTCGCGGATTCATGGCAGGTCTTTACATTGCTGTCGGTGCAGCGCTCGCTACTGTGTGTTCAACTGGTGTTGCAAATTATCTCGGTGCGGGTATTGGAAAATTGGTCGCGGGTGCAGTTTTTCCTGTTGGGCTCATAGCAATTGTTCTTACTGGCATGGAACTTTTTACGGGAGACGCGATGCTAGTGCCCATGGCTGCTATGATGAAAATGGTTTCATGGAAGCGTGTACTATACGTCTGGGTTTTTGTTTACATAGGTAACTTCGCAGGTTCACTTTTCTGGGCGTTCCTCATGGCAGTTGGACCGCTACAAACTGGCGACATTTCAGCGGTTTCAGGGAATTCGGTATCCGCGAGCGGATTCTACCTGAATGCCTTTGGTGTTAACGCCATTAACATAGCTGCATCGAAAACGCTCACCTATAAGGCCGCCGGTGGGCTAATGGGCATGACTTCCGTATTTATGAACGCCATTGCCTGCAACCTTCTCGTCAATGTTGCGATCTTGCTGGCTCTCTCATCCAAAGAAATGATAGGAAAATTTTTCGGTATTTGGTTCCCGATTATGGCGTTTGTTGCGAGTGGTTTTGAACACTGCGTCGCTAACATGTATTTCATTCCGGCAGGAATGATGTCGCTTGCATTGCATCCAGAGTACTCAATACCTGCAAATACGCTCCTAGCTCATTACGGAGGAATTTCTATCGGCGACTTTCTCATTTGGAACCTCTTACCCGCAACAATTGGAAATATTATTGGTGGATTTTTGTTCGTTGGAGTAGTATATTATTACTGCTTCAGAAGCGAACTTCCAGGAGTATGCCCATCAAACCCGCCGGAGATCCAATCTAAGAAAGGAGAGCAGAAGTAAATGATGCAAGTATCCAGGATGGCGCTTGGAGTGGTTCTACTCTGGGCGCTCCTGGTCATTTTTGTTTTTCTTGTTACAATGAATTTCGTTATCTTGATACTCGGCGCAATGATGGTGGCAATGCTTTACCTTATCCCTTTATTAATTGGCAGAATGAATCGTTCTACGTTTTATCAGCTTGCAAACGAGCATAGAAAAACGGCTGCTAAAAAGATGATTCGAGACATCTCGCTGAACGATTTGGGATTGGTCATATCGATAAAGGGAAGAATCCAAAGACAGCGACTTAATTGGCTCGCAAGGCCTTATTTTGTCATCTCCGATGGAACTAGGCAAATCGCTGCAAGCATGTTATATTCACCATCGGAAAGGCTGCAAGAAGGGGATTATGTAAAGATTCTTGGCGTAGTGTCCAGGCGATTGACAAGATTTGATGAGATAACAATTACAATCCTTGAAATCATCAAATTATAAAGTTAGTACACTATCGATTTCAAGAGGTGTCATTTCTCATTTCGCTTTTTGACATCTTTTAAATGGGAAAAACTTAAACAATGGTATCGGATTCGTCATCTGTCATGTTAAGAGAATGTAAATCTCATGGCTACTTTCGCGGCGAGGCTTGCCCTGTTTGTGGTGAAAAAGGCAAATTTTTGATGAACGAGAAGGAGCTTGACCAAATAGGCAGAACTATGGCAGGCGCCCTTCGACATTTTCCAGAAAAATTTGGTTTGAAGATGGATTCTCAAGGATTTGTGAACTTGAGAGATTTTGTAAATGCATTAAAGCTTCATCAAAGGCGATATCACTGGCTTCGACCCCATCACATCATAGCGATTATCGAAACCGATCCTAAGGGTAGATATCAGTTAAGCAACGACATGATTCGGGCAACATATGGCCACACGATTGAAGTTGATTTGAGGTTGCCAACAGACGAAATCCCGGAGAAACTTTATTATCCGACAACGCCGGAAGAAGCGGACATCATTCTCGAAACGGGTATAAAGCCGTCTGATAGGAAGTTTGTGCACCTCTCGAAGACATATAAAGATGCCGTGATTGCGGGATCGGTACGAACGGATACTCCGATAATTTTGGAAGTAGATGCAAAGAGAGCTATTGCAGATGGAATCGTCATACAGCGCGCTGGAAAGACTGTTTTTTTGGTGGATGGGATACCGCCTCATTATTTGAAGCGAACATCAGAAACCTAATGAGTAGCGTGGAAATTTCGGTATTCTTCTTTTTTAATAAATACTAACTTCTGAAATCATTTAGGTAAAAATAATCATTACCGAATCAGCTATACAGTTTGATGTTCATAACGGCTGACAAGCTTCTCGACGGGCGCTGCGATCCTATGGCAATGTGGCACGTCATATCTTTCTATTGGGAAGATTTCGCTCCACATTTGGAAGTGTTCGATTTTAGAGAAAAAGAGTTGCTCGAGCTCAAATTGGAAAGCTTATCATTCGTTGCGAGCGAAGAAAAATACTGTGTGGGGTATTTTAGAGGTTCCGAGTATTTGCCATGTCCAACGGCATCGCGCGTTTCGGCCTTCAGTCAGTGTCCTTCATGCGCTTCTTCGTGGATTCCGTACCAGGAATGTCTCTTTGAGCCGAAATGTGACGGAGGACTCTGCTCAATCGATTTTTGCAGACGACCGCATGTTGTTTACGCAGCTGCAATTAGGGAAAGTATCAAAATCGGAATGACTGGTGAGACGAGGTTGAAGGAAAGAGGAATAGAACAAGGCGCTGACGCCATATTGCCACTTGCGACTTGTCGCAACCGTCTTGAGGCACGAAATCTTGAAAAGAAAATTTCCTCGATGTTAAGATTGCCGCAAGCGCCAAGTTCTTCTGATATATCAAAGTTTTTTATGAAGCCGCCAAGTAAAAACCGGATTGCTGACTTATTGGCTTCCGTAAGATATCGGACATCTCGATTCCTGCGAAAAGTTGATGGTGAAATCTTATTCCTAGATGAATATCCTGTGAAGCAATATCTTGACAAACCCGTTAATTTGAAACCATGTTATGGTGAGCATGTCGGGGAAGTTATTGGAATCAAGGGGCGATATCTTTTATATGAAAGTGAGAGCCAGAAAAAGTATGTTATTATCAATGTTTCAGATCTGCTGGGAAGATATCTCTATTCTGCTTTAGAAAACGATAAAAAAGAGCACAAGGATTTAGAAGGAGTTCTATAAGGAACTGTGGGGGCTTCACAGATGACGATCAGGTTAACGCCAAAAGAAGTTAAGGATCGTTTCGGTCCGCTGTTTTGCAAGAAATATATTACGATGGTGGATGAAGAGAATGGCATCGCTAGAATCATCGATGATTGTATTGCCAAAGGACCCGTGGAATGGGATGCTGTAAATAGAAAAAGAGCTGGGGGTGTCATCACCGATGTGCGTGTTGAGGGAACAACCCTGATTATTGACGCGTTGATAGGTGAGAAAGAAGTAAAGTTTGGTCCTGCATCTAAAGATCTAGGTGGTCAAGGTCTAAAATCTCTGAAGGTGGAGGAAGACAAGGTCAAAACTACGTGGGTCGGTCTGGCTGGTGCAAGTATCGGTGTGGGCGCTTGCCTTCCGCAAGCATCAGGGACGATCGAAACCGAATATCCTGATGATATTAAAATCGGCGGGGCCCACAGGATCGAGGTGACAATAGTAACGCCGAAAATGATTAGAATGGTTTATGCTGTGGATGATACCGATACAAAGGAGAAGGGAGCATCTTGGGCTATGATGCTCAAGATGGCGAATTCCGCACCTGTTGGTCAGTTCCTCGAACACAAGATCATACAACTCAATCCGAATGTTCCTAACAAAACAACGAACTGCGTATCTGTGGGAGTTTCATTTGCGGTCGAGGAAAAGGATGCGAGCAAGCTGACTGATTATGTTGTAGACTATGTCAAGAAGAATACGCTCTCACAAAACACGACTTTGGCTGTATTCAAGGGATTGAAGATTCCCGGAGAATTGGTCGATTATGGTCTAAGAGCAAAGAAAGAAATACTTACAGTAGCTCATGCCAGGGATATCGCTATGAGAAACAATGTGAGTCTCATCGAAATCACTGGTGAAAGGGGAGCTATTGGCGCGGTGGCTGGCATCGGCTGCTTTGATCTGGGGATAATTTCTTCCTCGTTGCCAGAAGATTTTGAAGGTCAGAACATCAACTTATAATAACGGCTCCGCATGAATATACTTGGAAAGCAGCTCTCCGATCTCTGCTGGTGGATCTAATGAAGAAGGGGGCATAGAAATTAGAGAAGAAATTTCAAGAATCATTTCCAATACAGCTTACCAGGCGTACGAGAGGAAGCTTCTAAAAGAGGTGCTCCAGCATGAAATACCTCGTCATGTAGCCATAATTATGGATGGAAACAGGCGATTTGCAAGAGAATTCGGCCTCCATCCTAATGAGGGGCATATAAAAGGAAAGGATAAGCTCGAAGAAGTGATGGAATGGTGCCTTGAGCTCGGCATCAGAATACTTACCGTGTACGCTTTTTCAACAGAAAACCTACAGCGAGGAGAGGAAGAAGTCGGGTATTTGATGAAGTTGTTTGAAGAGAATTTTTTCAAATTAGGAGATGATGAAAGGATACACAAACACAAGATAAAAGTTAGGGTTTTGGGCCAGCGGGAACTTTTGCCAGATTCTGTCAGAAGGGCTATTGAATATGCGGAGAAGCGCACGGCGGGTTACGACCAATACTACTACAATATAGCGGTTGCCTACGGAAGTAGGCAAGAGATTATCCACGCAATCAGACAGATTGCCGATAAGGTGAAACGGGGAGAATTGGAAGTGCATGAAATCGACGAAAAAGTCTTTTCAAATTTCCTTTATACTGCTGATTTTCCCGATCCCGATCTTATATTGAGGACTTCTGGCGAAGAAAGAGTATCAAACTTTTTACTATGGCAGCTCGCTTATTCTGAGTTATACTTCACAGATGTATATTGGCCAGGATTCAGAAAAATTGATTTCTTGCGAGCCATAAGATCGTATCAACTTCGCCAGAGACGCTTCGGCAGGTGAGATGGCAATGTATCTTCTATTATTCTCTGATTTCGAATTTAGGAGGTAATCCACTGGCTACTGAGGATCTCATATTGATTCACGCACCAAGTGTTTTCGATTTCAGAAAGGAAACGATTTTCTATGGACCAATAAGCGATCTCATACCTTCAACCCCTGTGTTTGAGATGTATCCTTTCGGATTCGTTACGATTTCCACGCATCTTCACAATGCTGGATACAAAACTAGAATCGTAAACTTGGCTACGCTCATGCTTGAGGATGAGAATTTTGATGTGGGAAGATTCGTAAGGAAACTTTCATCAAAGGTCTTTGGAATAGATCTTCACTGGTTGCCACACGCTCAAGGATCGCTTGCGATTGCAGATCTTATCAAGAAATACCATCCTGATGCAAGGATCGTTTTTGGCGGGTTCTCTTCGACTTACTATCACAGGGAATTAATATCTTATCCCCAGGTCGACATGGTCATGCGCGGAGATTCGACTGAGGTCCCCATGGTATCGCTGATGGATGCGCTCGAAAAAGGGGATGACTTGAGTAAGATTCCGAATCTCCTATGGAAGGAAAACGGAAAGGTCATTGAAAATCCTCTAAATTTCGTTCCTAATGATCTAGATTATCTTGATGTTGATTATGGTTGGGTAATTAGGTCAGTAATTAGACATCTCGATCTCAATGGTTTCAAACCATTCAGAGATTGGGATAGATATCCGCTTACGGCCGTTTTTTCCGCAAGGGGCTGCACCATGAATTGTGCGATCTGTGGCGGTTCGTGCAGTGCTATGAGGAGTGTGTTCTGCAGAAAGAGGCCAGCTTACAGGTCGCCAGAACTGCTTGCTCTCGATGTTTACAATATCTACTGTCATTTGAAGTCCCCAATCTTCATTGTCGGAGATCTACGCCAAGGAGGCAAGGATTACCCTGAGAGGTTTTTCAATGAGGTGAAGAAATTGGGGGTGGAAAATCATATCGTACTCGAGATATTCACGCCCGCCCAAAACGAATTTTTTTCCATGGCATCGAAGTCTCTCGGCAGTTATTCTGTTCAGTTTTCTCCCGA
>JAWCLO010000008.1 GCA_038850735.1 Methanomassiliicoccales archaeon | reverse complement strand
ACTTAATCGTTTCGATTTAGTCTATGATAAATCTACATTGTGATTAGAAATATAATCAGCAATCTATTTGAGACTCCTCAATATATAATGACATGTCCTATTTTTTTCATCTCTTGAAAAAACGATCCTGCACATCGGCAACTATTATCCAGAGATGGCGAGAGCTAGCTTCTCAATAAGAAATGTTTGAACTTCAATTCATCGACCAGTTGCTTTACTGATCACGTCTAAAGAATCCCTCATGGCAGTTCAAATTCCTCGCCCTGTTTCGGTAGGATTACGTTGAATTCCTTTTTGAGTTCACTAGCCAGTGCCTCTCTATTTTCACTGTGGCAGAGAACAACATTTCGAGGTGAACAGGCTCTTATAAACTCTAATAACTCGTCATGATCTGAATGCGCGGAGAGATCAAAGGCCTCAATTTCACATTTTACCTTCTCTTTAACGCCGTAAATATCTATCATCCCTGTCTCCACAAGTTGCCTTCCATTCGACCCCTCTACTTGGTAGCCTGTTAAAAGCACCGCACTCTTTCTATCATCCTTAATATCTTTGAGATATTCCAAAACGGGACCACCATCAAGCATCCCACCCGTTGTGACTATGACTTCTCCCTTCTTCGCGCGCTCCCTTCCAGCCGGGGTTCGAACTTCCTTGAATCGACTTTTTGCGACTCTGAGATTCTTTTCTGATCGTAAGTATTCGGGCTGATCAAGATAGAGTCTTGTTATCGTTTTTCCCATGCCATCGACCCACATATCGTAGGATTCATTCCTCAGGATTAACATAACCTCCTGCGTTCTGCCAACGGCAAAGCAGGGTAGGATCGCCTTTCCGCCACGATTCACGACCTCGCTTATCTTCTCTAGAAGACGCTTCTCTGTTTTTGCACGGTTCGGATGAGTTCTTCCCGCATAGGTTGCCTCGATAATAAGATTATCACACTTAACTGGATGAGCTCCCCATACCAGCTGGGTGTTCCTTGTATTCAGATCGCCTGTAAAGAGGGTAATTTCGTCTCCTCTTAATTCATACATAGCCGCTCCTGGAACATGACCCGCACTGTGCATTTCTACCTCAAAGCCTGCGACATCGACAGTCTCTCCAAATTCCATTGTGGTGAAGTTCTTAAGCGCATATTTGATGTCATTATTTTCGAAGGGACGCGGATAACCTTCTGCATCAGCGACTTTAAGAGCATCTTCAAGCAACACTTTTGTAATTGACATCGTTGATGAGGTGGCAACTATCTCCGTATCATACCGTTTACAGAGCCAGGGAACCATTCCACTGTGATCTAAATGGCAATGTGACAAAAATGCATAATCTACAGGTGGGCTTGGCATTGGGTACTGAGGCGGTTTGGCCGGTCTCATACCATACTCCAGAAGCACACTTGCATCTCTGTGGCGAATGAAGATTCCCATTCTCCCAACTACGTCGGCTCCGCCTAGAAACTTGATATTCACTCTTCACAACCTCCTGAAAGCTCATTACTCTCCAACAATCTGAATAATGACTTTTCTATTTCTAGCTCGGGTGTCTAATTCGACCAAGACAATTTGTTGCCACGTGCCCAATTCGGGTTTCCCCTTTGAAAAGGGAATTGTTAATGATGTGCCAAGTAGTGATGACCTAATATGAGAATGTCCGTTTCCATCACCCCATGCTAGATTGTGATCGTAATTGGCGTTTCTTGGAGCGATCCGTTCGAGACATCTGATCAGATCATTTCTTAAGCCCAGCTCGTTTTCCATTGTTATTAAAGCAGCGGTTGAATGAGGAACAAAAACGCATGCTAAACCATCAGAGATGCCTGAGGTTCGAATAGCATCTGTAACGTGGTCAGTAATATCTACTATGTCACACTCGCTATTGGTCTCAATCGTTATGGTTTTCCTAAACATCATTGTTCAAAACCGCCAAGTCAAACGTTAGTATAAGCATTTTTTGGTGCGCTTAATCCAAATGAGAGCAATATCTTTTTTTCCAACTAACAATTCTCTCTCAAATAATTCGATGGCATCGTTGACTTAATAAATTCGTTTAAGATGTTAATTGGTGAATTAAAATTTCTTGAGATATCGCGAGAAAATCATGGAGAATATTGTATATGTAGCAAAATCCATCTATGGCCGAGCGCCAAAGGTTCATAATAAAGCGAAATATCTAAAATGCCATTTGTCGAAGTTCCTCTTTACAGGGAAGAGAAAAGTCAAATTCAATTTTCTTTGTTGAGATTAAGAAAAGATTAATAATTCAAATATTATTGTTCATTTGTGTCCAATCCCGCTTCGACCGCTTGGGTTTATAGAAAGATGAGGGGGGTACAAAATTATCGAATCTGGCTAGAATCAGATTTTAGGGTAAAACTCATAAAATGTGGCATTGAAAAAGCGGGCAGTATTAACAGACTTGGGAGGGAGCTCGGTTACAAATCTCGTGTTCATCCTGGCTGGAGCATCAGGCAGATTCTTCTCGGTAAACAAGCCTTTCCATACGAAAGGCTTCAACGCCTTGCAGAATATCTTAATATGGACATGGAAGAGATTTTGAGGTATCAGGCAAAGCGTGATAAGATCACGCTTGAGAGTACAAGGAGGGCCTTACAGGAATACGGATTGCTATATTATTTGCCCAGATAGGTCTGACAATCGTCGTTTCACGTAAAACTCAAGTGTTTTCGGCTCATCATGCGAATTATAATCTATGTTTTCACCATCTGGAAAAAATGCCAATGCACATTTACAAAAAGCATATATACCTAAATAAATATTAGAATAGCGTCAGACGCATGTCCGACCGAAGGGATAGGGGTGCTATTCAGGAAGAAGAGTTCCAATGATGATGGAAGAAACGAGCATTCTATTCAGCGGCAGGTTTATAGGGTTGCAGAGATTGACGAAGGCGACGAGTCTAAAAAAATCAAATCAACAAAGATCGCATATAGCTTTTGGAGTGCAGTCAAGTATATTTTTATACTCTCCTTTTTGTTGTGGTGGTTGCCGATACTTGGCCAGATGATAGCTGGTTATGTAGGCGGACGAAGAGCAGGGAGCCCGTGGAAAGGAGCCTTAGCTGCATTATTGCCGCTTGCGATCATCTTTGCTCTTACTTCTGCTATCGATGCCGGTTGGATCCCAACGACGATAGGCGGAATAAATATTACCCCAGGGGCAATTATGGGTGTATTGGCGTCAAGCGTCCCTTTCCTCGATTCATACATCAATTTCGCTTCTTTGTATCTTAACAGCTTTGTATCCCTGCTACAGTCAACAATTTCGTTCAGACTTGACAGTTATATAATCACAATAGCTTTCGCTTACATAGGCGGCATCATTGCCGATCAGACGCGAAGGGAGATGGAATATGTCTCAAGGCATGGAGGCCCGAGGACAACAGTCGTGGTCGAGGGCGGAGGTGTCTCTCATCTGCTCCCGCAAAATCAAGGCGTATTGCCCGCTCTTAATCTCAGGAGCAGAGCTAGAAATTCTGCAATGGTGAGCTTTGAAGATCTTCAGGCATTGACAGCCGATGCGGAATTTGGCGATGAAGATCTCCCACCCCTTAGATATGCTCATAAGCTTATAGAAAAAGAAGTAGATGAAGTTCCAATTTCGCCTAAGGAAAAAAAGCTAATTGATAGGCGTGCCCGTATCATGGCTAAGAAGCAAAAAACCATAGAAAGAAAGGTAAAGAAAAAAGGCAAACTCCCTGACGGGCTGGTTAATAGAGCATTGGCAAAAAGTCGAACGAATCGATTGAGTCATAATAAGAATCCTGAACCGGCTAATGATTGGGAATTCATGTAGTGTTTAAACTGCGGACTCCAAGAACATTAGAAAAGCCTCATTGTCAAAAAACGGATCATTTTTTAATGTCGTTTACACGCCTATTTGGTTTTCGGCTTTCAGATGATTGAAAGCTGGTCCAATTGATATCATGAAGTCGCCTTCTTGGCATCCCATTGGTCATCAAATAGGCAAAACATATGCACCAAATAAAATAAGATTAAATCGTAGTAGTATTTCGCGGAAGAATATTTATACAAAGAGCTTTTTTCCCGGCCTTTGGCGATCGAGAAATGTTCTGTCCGGAATGCAAATCATTAATGTTTCCTAGAAATGGTGTATTCAAATGCAGTAAATGCGGTAAGGAACAAAAGATGAATGGTGAGAAACAGACGTTCACCACAAGACTTCGAGAAAAAGAAATGGTAGTCATAGATTCAAATGCTCCAACGCTGCCAAAAACGAATGTCGAATGTCCAAAGTGCGGGCATAATGAAGCATTTTGGGTTTTGAGACAAACAAGGGCTGCTGATGAACCAGAGACGCGCATATTTCGTTGCACTGAATGTGGTTACTCGTGGCGCGAATACTAATTCCAGCAAACACCATTTTGGGTAAGGTTTATTATTGAAAAAGCGCTTACGGCATAGGGGGAATTCATGCTGCATGCAAGGGTAAAGTCAGAGATTCTCAAGAGTATCGTCGAGGTTGTCTCTACGCTTGTGGACGAGGCGAAGTTCAATATTGCACCAGATAAACTCAGTTTAAAAGCCGTTGACCCTGCTCATGTTGCGATGGTCAATCTCTCGCTTCAAAAAGGAGCATTTGAAGAATACAAGGCAGATGACACTGAGCTGGGGATTGATCTTGACAAAATTAAAGAAGTGCTCAGACTCTCGAAGGCTGGAGAAATTATCGAGCTAGAGCAGGATGAGGCGCGCAACAGGCTCGTAATCAACGTTGGCAATATTACAAGAAGAATGAACCTTGTCGATACTACTGGGATGTCTGATCCAAAGGTCCCAAATCTCAATTTGCCAGCTACAGTGGTTGTAACATCTGATGAACTCCAGAAAGGAATAAAGGCAGCTGAAAACATTTCGGATTACATAGCACTTACGGCGTCTCCAGACGGGTTTGAAATGTTCTCGGAAGGGGATACTGATTCTGTAAGCCTTAAGCTTTCTAAGGATCTTCTTATAGTGCTGGAATGCAAGGAAAAGGTGAGAAGCCTCTTTCCATTGGATTACTTCTCAAACATGATTCGGGCAATCCCGTCGGGCACATCAGTGAAAATCAATCTCGGAAACGATTTTCCTGTAAAATTGGAGTTTCAAATCGCTGATGGAAAAGGTGAAGTGAATTATTTACTGGCCCCGCGGATCGAGAGCGATTAGAGTTTAAGAGACTCGAGTATTTTGACTTCCTGATCTGGAAGCTCAATCACAATACTTAGTTTATCTCTTAGACCAGATTTTTCTATTTTATCGCGCAACAATTCATCAATTTGAAAGATGCCAGCAGAGTTGTTCATCTTTATTTCGATTCTGACTGGCTTTTCATTTCCTTTCATGATTTTAACTTTGTCAATCGCAAGAGCTGATACGGAATGAATATTGATGCTTCCCGCCCTAAACGGTATCCTCGCCCTCCCTTTCTCCATATCAAGTGCATCAGCAATTCTTACTATTCCAGCTTCAAGCGTCAGAGGAACACATTCCTCGTGATGAGCAATCATTGCATGTAGAGTTTCGGTAATGAGCACTGTAAGCGCAGGTTCAGAGTAAAACTCTGAGAGAATCCTTCTCAGAATCGGCGGTGCTAAAACAAGTGAGAATTCCTCATGCGCGTTGCGATGAACTGCATGGCCTATATCATGAAGTGCAGAAGCAAGCACAACAATGATCTCAGCTTCTTCATTTCTCATCCCATAATCTTCTACGATGTTTGGTCTTTCGCCACTTTCAATGAGAATTCGTAGTATCCTAAGTGCAGTAGTCGCTACAATCTTAACATGGGTTGGTCCGTGATCATTGTAGCCCATTCTGTCGATTGCCATAACATTTGAAGCCCGCCAGAGTGAAAGTATTTCCTGATCGTTATTGATTCTATCGATAATCTTGTCAAGTGTGACGTTTGTACCGCAAGGGAGTCGAAAACTTCCTCTCATATTGCTAGACTATTTGATCACTTGGCTAAAAAATTTGGCTTTTGAACCTCGATGCTAGAAGTTCATTAGTGAAGTAAGAAGCGCAAAAGCTTTTTAATCGGAATCCTGCTATTCTCCATCCCCTTCCCTGAGGTGCTCGAGTTTGAGAGGTTTGAGTGACGAGGAAGTTGCTTTCCTTGAACAGAAGGCAAATGCAATTCGAAGACATGTTCTCCGCATGACTTATGCAGCTGGATCCGGACATCCTGGTGGATCGTTGTCAAGTGCAGATATCCTCTCAGCTCTGTACTTTAAAATACTCAATCACCGTCCACATGAGCCTGAGTGGGAGGATCGAGATCGTTTCGTCCTTTCCAAAGGACACGCTGCCCCTGCATATTATGCGGCTCTCGCGGAAAGTGGTTATTTTCCAACTAGCGAGCTTCTTACACTAAGGAAACTTGGTAGCCGGTTACAAGGGCATCCATCCAGGGGTAAGACGCCTGGCGTAGAAATGTCAACGGGTTCCCTCGGGCAGGGACTTAGTGTTGCAAACGGAATGGCTCTCGCTGCGAGGTTGAAAAATAAGTCCTATCGTGTCTACTGTCTGTGTGGTGATGGGGAAATTGAAAGTGGTCAAATATGGGAAGCTGCTATGCTTGCATCTCACTATAAGATTGATAACATAACGGTTTTCATCGACAGAAATGGATTGCAGATCGACGGATCCACTGAGCGAGTCATGTCAATTGAGCCTCTTTCAGAGAAGTGGAAGGCTTTTGGGTGGCATGTAATAGAAATTAATGGCCACAATATGAGGCAAATTTTAAGCGCATCCGAAGAGGCAAAAACGATTAAGAAAACGCCAACGGTCATTATCGCTCATACAATAAAGGGCAAAGGCGTTTCATTTATGGAGAATTCTATTGCGTTCCATGGCAAAGCGCCAAATGCAGAGGAGCTGAAGCGCGGGTTGAGAGAACTAGGGGAAGAGATATGAAGAGGCCATTTGCGAGCCAGCGAAAGGAATATGGTAAGGCGCTCGTTGAGATTGGAGGGCGTAGAAGTGATGTTGTGGTGCTTGATGCTGATCTGTCCTCTTCTACACGAACGGTTGAATTTGCGACCAGATTTCCAGAACGTTTCTTCAATTGTGGAATCGCTGAGCAAAACATGATGGGCACTGCAGCGGGTCTTGCAGCTAGCGGGATGATTGTTTTCGCTTCTTCATTTGCCGTCTTTGCAACAGGTCGTTGCTGGGATCAAATAAGACAATCAATCGCTTATCCAAAACTCAATGTGAAGATTGTCGCAACGCATGCGGGAATAACGGTGGGTGGGGACGGAGCCTCCCATCAGACGGCTGAGGATATTGCGCTGATGCGCACTATGCCTAATATGACAGTCGTCGTCCCTGCTGATGCTCCAGAAACGTACAAGGCCATCCATGCAGTTGTTGATTGGCCGGGACCTTGTTACGTCCGCCTCGGCCGAGTTGATTTTCCAGTTGTAACGGATCCCGCAACTCCATTTGCCATCGGAAAGGCCAACGAAATGGCGGCCGGCGAGGATCTCGCGATCATTGCAACCGGTCAAATGGTGGCCGCTGCTCTCGATGCTAGAGAAGAGCTTATTAGGAGTGGTATTTCTGCCTCTGTAATTAACATGAGCACCATCAAACCACTCGACGAGGAGACTGTTCTCAAGTGGGCACGCAAGACTGGCGCTATTGTAACGGCAGAGGAACACAACGTCCTTTCGGGACTAGGGAGTGCGGTGGCAACGTGCCTGTGTGAGAATTATCCAGTACCAATGAGAAGGGTGGGAATTCCCGACACTTTTGGAGAGTCTGGCGAAAGCGAAGAGTTAATGGTAAAGTACGGTCTCACAAGTAGTGAAATAATCAAAGCCGCAATTGATGTGGTTGGGAGGAAGAGAAAATGAAGATCTTTATTGATAGTGCAAATATCGATCAAATCAAAGAAGTTGCGAGCTGGGGGATTCTTGACGGTGTAACAACCAATCCGACTCTTGTGGCGAAGGAGGGGAGGGATTTCAATACACTCATTCGTGAAATCTGCGAGATAGTCGATGGTCCTGTGAGTGTAGAAGCTGTCAGTATGAATTGTGCAGAGATTGTGAAAGAGGCACACGCACTTGCTTCAATACATGAGAATATTGTTATTAAAATACCCATAATTGAAGAAGGCCTAAAAGCAACGAAGGAGCTTTCTCGTGAGGGCATCAAGGTCAATACGACGCTTGTCTTTTCCGCCGCTCAGGCACTTCTTGCTGCTAAGGCTGGAGCTAGATACATCTCGCCGTTTGTTGGCAGGCTGGACGATGTGGGTCATGATGGAATGGAAATCGTTGCGCAGATTCTTGATGTTATCTACAATTACAACTTTGAGACTGAGGTGATCGTTGCAAGTGTAAGACAGCCAAACCATGTGATCGAAGCGGCAATGCTGGGCGCTCACATTGCCACCGTACCTTATGATGTTTTGAAGAAAATGCTGAAACATCCCCTAACTGATGTGGGCATCGAGCGATTTTTGAAGGATTGGGAAAAGGTCCGACGTTGATGAGAAATGTTGCGAAACATCTTCTGGCCACATCTCAGCAAGAGCTATATCGTCAATAAGGTGTTGTTAATCATGTGTCGGCGTGCTATCATTCTTGATCCTAGCCTATAAGGCCACACAGGTCTTCTATAGAAGATGAAAATTGAATTATCGTGGCGAATTTGAATGTGGATATTTCGCAATAGTAATTGGTTGAAAGGATATCGTTCATAACTTCTATTTTTCATTCTCTATTACCATGCAGAATTACGTTTGAGACTTCAGGCAAAAAACACCAAAAACTCTGCAAGAAATTAGGGAGTCGAAATAGCTAGCTCCAAGGATTCCCAATGGCGAGCTGAACGGTGCGGGAGACTGCTATATTGTGGCGATTTCCAAAAATCACATAGACTGAATCGTAAAGAATCTCGAAGGTCTGAAACGATTCGTGCGCGAGATTACGGTAACTGAAGGAAAGCATAACGTTCCATCTCAAAATATTTGCAGCGAATTGGATATGGCCAAGAGGAACAAAGCAGACCGGTGTTTACCATTTTGTGCCGCTTCAACGGGTAATTATTATAAAAGGGCAGCAAAATATTCGAAGTACTTACAAATGTGGAATTCAAACGGATATAGAAAAACACTGTTATCTATCGTACTCGGAAACATCAAGCGACGGTATGTCATCCAAAATCATCGCGTTAGTGCCTTTCATGAAACCAATGAATGCAATTAGTATCGATTTGATTGTATGATGAGGCTGCAAAATTGATAGAACTCGAAACGAAGAAGTTCTCAAGGAATACGATATACTCGAAACAAAAAATCCATTTATGAAGATCGATTCATGAGAAAGGTAGCTACTCGAGTCTTATTTATCGAAGCGTTCTTTTGAGATTTTGCTGGAATAAGGAAGAAATACTAACCGATGAATGTGGGGTTTGATGGAATTCGATATTGTTATCGTTGGTGGTGGCCCAGTTGGATGCCATCTTGCATCTCATACAGCAAAGTCATTACGCACGGTTATTATTGAGGAGCACAGAGAAATTGGAGATCCTATCCAGTGCGCTGGTCTTGTCACCCCAAGAGTTATTGAAATGACAGGTACGCAAGAATCAGTTCTAAACGAACTCTCTGGAGCATATTTCCATTTCCCCGGAGGTCAGGTTATTGAATTGTGGGCAAAAGGAATCAAAGCGCTTGTTGTGGACAGGAAGAATTTTGATAAGATTTGTTGTGATAGGGCGACCTCAGTTGGCTCTACATTAATGTTGGGAACCAAGTTTTTAGGTTTCGACAGAGAAAAAAATAAAATTAAAGTAATGCTCGATGAGGAAGGCGAGCAAAGCGAAATAACAACAAATCTATTGATCGGTGCAGACGGCTACAAGTCTAAAGTTGCTGAGTACAGTGGCCTCGGAAAAAGTCCCCAATTTGTGAGGGGATTCCAGGTCGATCTGGATTACGAAATGGATGATCAGGACGCTGTTCATGTTTATTTCGGCAATAAAACTGCTCCAGGCTTCTTCGCATGGTCGATTCCATGTGGATCTTTCACGAGAATTGGGCTTTGCATGAGCCCCAATACTGGCACGCCGTCAACGTACCTGAGGCGATTGATTTCCAGACTAGGCATGGAAAAATGTGAATGGCTGAGATCATACTCAGGGGTAATTCCCATCGGTGTTCTCGAGTGCACGTATTCAGATGGATTGATGATTGTTGGAGATGCTGCTGGCCAGGCAAAACCTCTGAGCGGTGGCGGATTGTACACGGGGTGTACTGCAGCTGACTGTGCGGCACGGATTGCCATTCGGAGTCTTGAAATCGGGGACTGCTCGGCCCGCACGCTGGCAAGTTATCAAAGAGAATGGAAAAAGAAGATTGGGAGAGAGCTCGAGCGAGGATATCGGTTGCGCAAAATCTTCTTGCAACTTAATGACAAGGATCTCGATGAAATTGCATCCATCCTCAAAAGAGAGGAAGTTGTTGAGGTGTTATCGACAGGTGATATCGATTTCCCAAGTTTGATTGCGGCATCTGTTTTGAGAGTGGCGCCAGCGCTCTTGAAATTCTCGCCAAAATTGCTGGCATCATTCTTACGTGGTTAGTGCATCGTCGGAAAAATCAAATATACGGTTAATTCTGCAATTTTGAAAATGTTCCTGGCAAAGGTCGAAAAAGTTAAGGGAGAATCAATAAGACGCGTGCTCTTTGCGTGCAATGCGGTTAGAAAAGATTTAGCCATCATTGAAAAAGGCAATTATTTGCTCATTCCACTAAAGGAAGATGTCAATGTGAGCGTCCTGAAAGATCTCGATTTGAACCTCATTGAGGGAGAGAGCTTCCCGCGGACGTATTATAAAATGCCCTTTGAGCGCATAGTCGATATCATAAATATTCCGAATGAAATAAAATCGTTGCTTCCCAGAAAGTGGGAGAAATTCGGCGATGTGGTTATCTTGAAATTTCCTTCAGAGCTTGACGACTATGAAAGCGAAATTGCCAGAGCGTATGCGAAGGTACTTCGTGCAAAGACTGTTTGCAGGGAAGCTGGAATCATAACGGGTCCTTATCGAGAACCTTGTGTCAAGATAATATACGGTAATGAAACGGAAACAGTTCATACCGAAAACGGTGTAAAGTATAAATTCGACGTATCAAAGATCATGTTTTCTTCTGGTAATATAAATGAGCGGAAGCGCATGGGAGAGCTCCAATGCAAGGGCGAGACTATCGTCGATATGTTTGCGGGGATTGGGTATTTTGCATTGCCTATTGCAGTTCATGCTAAGCCGAGAAAGATTATTGCTTGCGAAATAAATCCAACAGCCTACCATTACCTAATAGAAAATGTACGGCTCAACCGCGTCGAGTCCATCATCAATACGTATCTCGGAGACAACCGCGATTTTCCTGGCGATCAGATAGCAGATAGAATCATTATGGGTTATATAGGCACTACAAGGAATTTCCTTCCCAAAGCGATAAGTCTTATAAAGCCTGGTGGAATCATACACTATCACGATGTCTCTCCGATTAATCATTATCCTCATGAACCACTGAGAGTCCTTGATGAATCTTTCCGGGGACATCGATATGAACTTCTTGGCATGAGAGTGGTGAAGTCTTACGGCCCGTCAACAATTCATTTTGTTGCAGATCTGAGAGTGGCTCACTGAATGATTCTTCGATCACGATTCAAGCAGACTGTCGTATTGGCTTGACTACCCGCGCAACCTTTTCAATTGAACCAGTTGCTGCGATGAATCGAAGAAGTGATTCATGGTACTCCTCACCATAATACTTAATTAAATCCTCAGCGAACGAAGAAAGATAGAGCCCGAAGCTTCTCTCTTCTTCAGTGTATTGCCAAGACTTCTTATCAGATATCCCAGAAATCACCAAGAACGCATAAGTTACGGCACGAGTTCTGTGATCGGTAAACCTCTCTTTTTCAATGATTTTTAGCATAGATTCTTTATCTTGAGTCTTAAGGATCCTCGCCAGTCTATCAGCGAGACGACCAACTTCTCCCAGCGTTTCATAGGTAGGCAGCAGCGAATAAATCTTATTCATCGTTTCAAGTCTTTTTGCCTCATTAATAAGCTGAGATGGAGTCAGCTCAGTTTCTTTGCCAAAAAGAGAATCCACGATAGTTGCAGACGCAACTTGCTCAAGAAGAGATCTAGCATGGTGATCCCATAGGTCGCCGATGATCTTCCCTGCCTGATCACTTGAGCTTACAATGGAGACTTTTTCCTTTGTTAAAAAACCTTCAAGAGCCTCTTTTTCTGCGTCACTTCCCCTTAAATTAGACAAGAACGCTTTGATATTAGAACCAAAGCACCTTTCACCAATTATGAGAGTGCAACTAGCTCGACCTGAAAATCTCTTGTTCAAGTTTTCCCGATACGACTTCAAGAAGCCAGCATCTCCCACTTCACCTTCTTTATACTTCTGAACCATCGTGGCATCGATAGCAGAAACCTCCTTAATACTGCATTCAGCGCAAGAACTCATGCATTGGAATTGATGGTCTATTCGAACTTCAAAATCGCTTAATGGTTCTCTTGCCACGATTCCGCTCATAAGATGGTGTAGAAGATTCCCATCTGTGAGGCAAGATGCGCAGACAGTTATACTCAAATTTGCTGATTTCCACTGGATATTGAGTTTTGATTTTGCATCTATGGAGTGAGAACAGCATCCATGCTGGTCGAGTTCATATACCGAAGAATTGAGGACATCGGAAACATATTCGCTTGGAGCCTTCGGCACTTCACCAGAGCAAAAGAATCCAGATTCTGATGAGTAAAGATTCAGATTTTCCTTGATAGCTATATCCCAAAAGGCAAGCACTCTGAGTTCTGGAACATCAAAATACTGCACACCAATGAGTTTCTCCTTGTCAACCTTGCCTCGGACTGCATACGATATCTTGCCGACTGGTAAGTCAACAAAAGCGAGATAGGGAATTTTCCTCGCACCCTTAAGTGATATCATAGCAGCATAGCTTCTTGTGAGCTGGTCTCCCCAATTGGCAAACGACAAGATGCGATCTGTGTCTTCTCCCAACTCTGAGATTCTTCGCATTCTGGCAAGCAATTTTTCAAATGGGCATCTCTTGCATTTTGATAGGCATTTTGGAAGGAGAATTATAGGATCTTCTGCCAATTTTCTTGCTTTGTCAATGAGATCTTTCTCCAAGTTTCTTGGAGTTATCTTTATACCACGCATTCGTAAGTTTCGTTTCATAGGCAATTGCACAACACTATTGCCCATGATAAGCGTTTGCGTGGGATCGACAAAAAACATTTAACGGTAAAGAGATTCCTTTTTGTGTGAGGGATGCAGTGTCTGAAGAAAAGGCGTGCGCAAGAAGTTATCTCAAAGGTTATGAGGAAGGATTAAATGAAGCTTGGAAAGATTTAGCCTCCCTGACATCTAGGGGGCACAGTGTACCTGAAATCCAGTTACTAGTCAGATCATATCACAAGTTGATCAATGAGAAGATCGTCAAGAAAAGAAATAAGATCGAATCTGAGCTTGGTTTGCTCGATGAAGCGGCAGCCAAGGATGAAACAGAAATTCAAATTCCTACCGTTGAAGCTGGATCAGTGCAGATTCTTAAAGGAAAGGAATTTGGAAAGGCATTCGTCTATTTCAGATCCTTCATTTCGAGGGGATATGAGGGCATATGCATCACGCGATCTCATCCCAACACGATTCGCAAGAAGTACAATCTTGACGTACCGATGGTGTGGCTTACCAAGGAAGAAATACCCTCTTCAAATGGGGAAGAAAGCCAAGGACGGACATATGTTTCTCCAACAGATCTCCCAAGACTGCTTACTATTTTGAAAAACTTTATCTCATCAAAGATATCTGAGGCGCATAAAACGAACAAAATAATCTTGCTCGAGGGCGTTGAATATCTCATCACTCAAAATGACTTCAAAAATGTTCTGAAATTTCTTCAAAATTTGAAGGATCAAATAACACTTTCGAGCTCTATACTATTGCTTCCCTTGGATCCCGGAACATTCGAGCAAAAAGATCTCAATCTACTCGAACTTGAGATGAGTAAGTAAATGAGTAAGTAATTTAAGAATGGGATAAACTCTTTATTCGCTAGCTTCGTTTCATTTGCTCACAAAAATAAAAAAAGCTGTGGAAGGTTTTATCTGAGTGGCTTTTTCGTTGAATGCTTTCATCGAGAGCCTACTTGCTCATGTAGATCTCGATGGATGAAACATTGGCGCTACCGCCACCTTCCGCAGGAATGGTCTCGGTCTGTATTTTAATATCCTTAACCACAGCATCATGTATGAATCTGTTCCTGACGATCTCAGCGACATCGACCGCACGGCTGATTGCCCTTCCCCTTGCCTTAATAATGACGTCGGTCGAGCCGCTGTTGAATTGCGTCACAACAGCCAGTACATAGTTCATTGTGGGTTTTTTTCCAATGTATACCGTATTCTCGTCTGCCAATGCTAAACCTCCCTTGCAGTGGTATGCTTTGAACAATAAGCAAAACGATATTTATTTCTTTCTGGCGAACTTTCTTAAACATCTTTGATGCATAGTTTCGAGTGTTGCTGTAATAAATCGAAATCCACAAATAGTCAATGGAACTGTGAGGGGTCAAGATAGGTGATTTTTTTCTTAAGGAATTTTCTTACTTCTTTGTCAAAGACATCCTTAGTAATAAATCCTGAGGCATGCATGAGGGTATCGCCGAGATCAGGCTCAACTTTCATCGAGGCTAAACAAGGGTAATGATGGTGCGTTAGTGCTGCTTTTTCTATAAGTTCATCAAGTCTCACTCCCTTGACGTTTTCGGCGACATATTCTGTATTGCCGCAAGGTACCCCTCTGATAATTCTAATACTGTTCACAGTCTTGTTATCATGTGTCTCAATCTCTATTATTGGCTTACCGAACCATCGAGAAAATTCATCAATCGTTGGCTTATTGCTACTTTCGAGCGAGCAAAAGGGACGAGGAAATGCGAATTCGACCCCCCACTCGCTGAGAATCCTGCTAATCTGGCTCACTTGTCCAAATGACATCCATTCACTGTTATCAATGGGGGCAATGATTCCTCGGGTTTTTGAGCGACGAACAACTTCTGGTATGAGTTGCGGAGCACTTACTGTCTCAGATAGGAACAGAACAAGATCTACCTCTGGCAGACTTTCAGGAAGGTATTCTTTTGCATCATCAATGATCAATGGCAAATCCTTTTTCAGCCGCACAATCTGTATATTCCAGTAGGGGGGAGCCTTTTTCTGCAAATTCTTTGCAATCCTTTCTCCATATTCACCTTGTAATACTATTAGAATTCTAAATCCATCTGCATAGTTTTTAGGAGGTGGGGCAGTATAACTTTCTTCCTCTTTGCATAGGGGTTCTGCTGGTAACTGGGGCTCCCTGTGTCTATACCATGCGATTTTTTCGCCGAGATCTTCGACGAGTGCAGAAAAAGTCTCTATGAGTGATTCTGGAATGTCAATATCTATGGTGTCGTAAACCTCATCAGAAATAATTTCTCCTGAGTTGCGTGGTCCGCGAATTGCCACAATTCCTTGAGCTAGAACAATACGAATGTTCTGGTAGATTTTCTTGTGAGACGACTCGATGTTAGCGTACGCAACCGTCACAGGGAGATAATCAAGCTCAAGGCCGTGTTCCTTTGCAAGGATCCCAAGACCTCTAACTATGTTCTCGCCATCGAGCTTTGTAGCCAGTTGTAATCTCTTAATGACCATGAAAATCAGATCTATTTTTTTTCACTTTGTCGATCAATTTCTTAAAGGAGCTTTATTCAAGTTTTATCGCCTCAACTGGACATTCATCAACACATGAGCCGCATTCAGTGCATTCATCCGGATTTTCAACTTTTGATATACTGCCCACGATTTTGAAAACACCTGATGGGCAAACTTCCTCGCATCTTCCACAGCCAGTACACAGATCTTCATCAACTTTTGGTGGCATTGTCAAGAACCTCCTCTCGTTCGAGATAAAATAGGTCAATTTAAATTTGTCCTCTACTCAATTTTATTTAGTTGGGTATCAAGATAGAAAGTCTATCAATTATGTGTTTTCCCTAATTTGCAAGGAAACAAGGAACTTCCTCAAGTTTGTCCCATGAAATATTTCGATAATATGTGTTTCTGGCCTTTACGCAAGATCTCTGAAAGCGTTGAGGTCGATACGCCAAGGTTTCGTGCTAGTTCCTTCAGACTAACCTTTCTAGGAAAGTCAAAATACCCTTTTTCAAAAGCTATCCTCGTTATTTGTTCCTGTCTAGCAGTCAGAGCACTCTTGTCACTTACCTCTGTGACCTTTATGAGCTTTGGCTCTGCTCCAGCAATTTCAAGATTTTTCATAAGCTTCCGCAGTGATTCCTTTTCAGTAACTAATAGCGTCCATCTAAGCCGTCCATCTTTTGTGGAAGTTGATGAGATGAGAAAGGAGTCAGAATATGCAAGCAATCTGCAGACCACACAATCCGTCGTTGAAAAAATTACCAAGACTTTTCCTTTTTCAATTGGTGTGATATCAACATTGAAAATGTTGGGATTCGACTTAATAGATTCGATTATTCCAGGAAGATCTTCTTCTTTTTCAACTTCGATTTCTACAAGATCTCTTACTGTATCTCCCTGAGCAGGCTTTGATCCTATGATCTTGATGATAGATGGATAATGAGTGACCGCCTCTTTTATCCATTTATCAGGCATATTCAGAGAAATTACTGCTTCCATCATCTGAAGGCCACCCTATGGATAAAGACCTCTCAGTTCCATAGCCCTTGCAACGCGCTTCATTGCCAGTACATATGCTGCAGTTCTCATATCGACTTTTTGGCTCTTAGCAATTCCATGCACACTTGCGAAGGCTTCGGTCATCATGCGGTGCAGTTTAGTTCTTATTTCATCTAGAGACCATGAATAGAAATGAAGGTTCTGGACCCATTCGAAATAACTTACTGTTACGCCTCCCGCATTTGCGAGTATATCTGGTATGACTAAAATTCCATTTTCATAGAGAATTTTATCGGCGTCAGGGGTAGTTGGACCATTTGCCCCCTCAGCGATAATCCCCGCCCTGATTTTAGATGCGTTGTATCGTGTTATTACCCCCTCCAGCGCAGCAGGAACAAGCACATCGCAGTCCAATGTCATTAATTCCTCTTGAGAAATACTTTCAGTGCCGTCCATATCAATTACTGAGCCTGAGCGTTGTTTGTGCTCGTAGGCAGCTACTGGGTCGAGACCATCATAATTCAGTATTCCACCCTTTGAATCAGATATAGCGATAATTTTGCACCCTGCTTCCTGATGAAGTAGCCTCGCAGCGTGCCATCCCACGTTTCCATACCCCTGGATAGCGACTGTAGCTCCCTTTAGCTCCATTCCTCTCATTTTCGCTGCTTCCTGAATTATATACATTAAACCTCTAGAAGTTGCCTCATCTCGTCCTTTTGATCCACCAATTTCCAAGGGTTTGCCTGTTACAACACCTGGAATTGTATATCCTTTAATCATACTGAATGTGTCCATAATCCACGCCATTGTTTGGGAGTCTGTATACACATCAGGAGCTGGAATATCTCTTTCGGGGCCGATGAAAGAGGATATTTCTGTCGTAAAACGTCTCGTCAACCTTTCAAGCTCGCTTTTGTTTAATTCCTTTGGGTTGCATATTACGCCCCCTTTAGCGCCCCCGTATGGTAATCCCATTACAGCGCATTTCCATGTCATCCAAATGGAAAGCGCTCGAACCTCGTCTAGTGTAACATTTGGATGATATCTTATTCCGCCTTTGCAGGGCCCTCTGGCAAAATTGTGCTGGACGCGGAATCCAGTAAATATTTTGATTTCGCCGTTATCCATCTTCACAGGAAAACGAACAGTTAATTCCCGCTGTGGCTTCTTCAGGAATTCTATCATACCTTCTTCCAATCGCAGAAGCCTTCCGACATTTTCTATTTGTTCAGTAGCCATTTGATAAGGGTTCGTCACCTCCATTTTATCCACCTGCTTTAAAATTCATTAGTAGATGTTGGTATATTGCTGTTTACGGATTGGAAGATATCGATTCTATGGGTTAAATATGATGCGGTTAGCGATAATTAATGAGTAGTCTCTGATCGACAATCGCTTCGAGACGATGAAAAGTCTCTTTAGCATCGAAGGGAACACCCTTTCACCAATTTTTTCCCCTGACGTCAATTCTACCAAAGAGCAGATCACGCTCGGGCATAACAGTTCTTATTGTCGGAATCAATCAGATGGCCAGAATACTGCACTGCTTCACAATGAATAAAGGCGCCTTGGTCGCAATTCTCTGGCCTCTTTGGAATGATGGATTGCATTTTTTGGCTGACTAGGAGGAATTTTCAATGCGTCCAGGTTGTTCTAGATCAAAATCAAGGCGGCAAATCAGAAATCGTCGCATGCTAAAGGGCTCAAGTTCTTGATGACCACCAGATTCGGAATTGATTGATTCATTCGATGGAAGACTGTTAAATAACCCATATCTGATTTACTTGATGCCATGTCACACAAGATAAGGTTTCTTCCGCAGGACATTACGGTGGAAGTTAACGAAGGCGAAAAAATACTAGAAGGAGCCTTTCGAGGAGGCGTAATACTCAATAGCATATGTGGCGGAAAAGGAACCTGTGGAAAATGCAAGGTGATAGTGCAAGGTCTCCATGAGATGGAAAAAGGAAAAGAATTTTTTTCGGATGATGAATGGCTAGCAGGATATCGTCTCGCTTGCCAGACTCGTGTTCAAGGGAATCTTGAAGTGTTTGTCCCGGAGGAAATTAAGATTGCACAACATCAAATACTTATGTCATATACCATTGAGAAGCTGGGCAGACTCTCCCCATTGACCTCGACTAGATACCTTAAGTTGAAGCCGCCAAGTCTGGACGACAATATCGGTGATCTGGAACGAATTGCTCGTCATCTTTTGTCTTCCGATAAGTCTCTCAAGGCAACGCTTCGGGTGCTAAGGATTTTGGCTAGGGTATTAAGGGATAGTGATTGGAGAATAACTGCTGTGCTGGATGAAAGTAAAGATTCGAAAGTTCTCATAGATGTTAGAGAAGGAGATAAAACTCATAGAAATTTTGGAGTGGCTGTAGATATAGGAACAACGACCGTCGTTGCAAGTATTATAGATCTCTTCAATGGCGAAATCATTCGCCAAGCGTCAAGCTACAACAAGCAGATTATGTGCGGAGAGGATGTATTATCCCGAATATCATATGCAGAAGAGGGTGGATTAGAGAGGCTAAATAATCTCGTCCTCGAAACGATAAATTACCTTATTTCAGAATTGTGTGGGAACCCCGAGAATTGCGGAAAAATCGGCGAATCGATTTGTGTCGATGAGATTTCTTGTATGTCCGTAGCCGGCAATACGACAATGATTCACCTTTTTCTTGGATTAAATCCGAAATATATTCGCTATGACCCATATATTCCAACCGTCAACGCTCCTCCTGTATATCGTGCCAGTGACCTTGGAATAAACATAAATGAAGACGCTCCGGTGTACTGCGTCCCAGGAAGGGCGAGCTATGTCGGCGGAGATATCATTGCTGATGTCCTAGCCTCGGGGATGCATCTAAAGTCAGAAATCGCATTGTTGATTGATGTTGGAACAAATGGAGAAGTTGTACTAGGAAATAACGAGTGGTTGATGGCGTGTTCCTGCTCGGCTGGACCGGCATTCGAAGGCGGAGAAGTCAGATTTGGCATGAGAGCTATGACTGGTGCAATTGAGAGAATCCGAATTCTCAATGATTATGAGGTAAAGTACTCAACCATAGGTGGTGTGAAGCCAAGAGGCATCTGCGGTTCTGGTCTTATCGACCTCGTCGCAGAAATGTTTTTGAGAGGAATCATAGATAAAAAGGGGCGTATTCAGCAAGTAAGTACTCCCCGTGTAAGAATGAGCGAAAGCGGTATGGAATTTGTGGTCGCGTGGAAGGAAGAGACTTCAATAGGTAGAGACAAAATAAGAAGGTTTGACGAAGAACGCAAATTGATAGTGGAAGAGGAAAAGGGCCGGGATATAGTTATCAGTGATGACGATATAGCAAATATAATTAGAACGAAGGCAGCCATTTACGCAGCATGTAGCGTGCTACTAAAAAAAGCCAATATGGATTTTAATGATGTATCAAAGATATACATAGCTGGCGGATTTGGCAACTTCATAGATATGGAAAGAGCAATTACGATTGGATTGCTGCCAGATCTTCAAGCAGAGCGTTTCGTTTTCTTGGGTAATGGCGCTCTTGCAGGGGCGCATTTAACACTTATTTCTGAAGAAAAGAGAAAGGAGGCAAAGGCGGTCTACGAAATGATGACATATCTGGAGTTGAGCACAATCCAGGCATTTTTCGACGAGTTTTCTTCTGCAATCTTCCTTCCCCACACAGATATTGGTAAATTCCCAAGGGTTGCCGAGCTACTTAGGAAAGTCTAATCGGGAAAGCCTATGGTTTTACCACATAAGCATCGTTCTCTTTCGAACTTATGGATGTCTCGCGGGAGCTGCTCACCGCATTCACATATAATCTGATCGCTTATGATTTCGATTTTCGCGCCGCAGAAAGGACATCTAACCATAACAACCAGGCAAATTAGTCTATTCGTCATTATATATAATTAGTGCTAGACAACTGTCGAATTTACACGACACCTAACGAATATTTCTGGAGCGGATTGAAATCAGTTTCATGAAAGACTTATTATATAAAGTCTAAATTTCTATGAATGTGACTTGGAATTTTTCGGCAACATGTATAGGTTCATTGCCGCATCAGGATCAAGTTAAGGCCCTCGATCTTGTTCTAAGTAAGAAAGAGCTTATCCCATTCTGGCCACAGCTTCCAAAAAAAGGATTCTTGGAAAATATGTATGTTCAATATGCAATGCATCTGCCTGGCGTTTCTATTGATGTAGATAGAAAAAGAATAATGGTCGATCTTGATAATTATGATCCCGCTACATTTTACGAAAAAGTGATCAGTCATGATTTAGATTATTTTTGTTTTTCGAATGATAGATTTACTGGGTTCTTCGAAATGATCAGCCGCGAACCGAGGAATCTGGGTAAAATTGTAAAAGGGCAGACAACGGGCCCGATCAGTGAAGGTCTTCAGATATTCGATACGAGGAATCGGCCCGTTATCTATGATGAGAGCTATTGCGAGATCATTAGGAAGAATCTCAATATGATGACAAAGTGGCAAGTAAGAGTGCTAAGGTCAAAATACAAAGAGGTCATCATATTTCTTGACGAACCTTCACTAGCTCTTCTTGGCACACCATATGCAAGCATTAGGTGGGAAGATGCTATAGATTGGATTAATGATGTCTTTAATGGCATAGATTGTGTGAAAGGCATCCATTGTTGTGGCAATACTGATTGGTCTCAAGTTGTCAATGCTAGCATAGACATTCTATCCTTTGATGCATATGAATTCGGGCACACGGTAACACTATTTCCAGAAGAAATTTCGCGGTTTCTCGATCGAGGTGGTGTACTTGCATGGGGAATAGTGCCGAATAACGATGAATCGATTTCCAGTGTGACTATAGGATCGCTCGAAGAGAAAATGCTCTCATTGATAAGAAAATTAGTATCAAAAGGTGTTGATCAAGAATTATTGATTAGGAATTCTTTGCTGACACCTCAATGCGGACTTGGTGGGATGTCTGAAGAAAATGCAGAAAGTGCCATAGAGATTCTCTTGAGTCTTTCACGAAGACTTAAAGAAAGATTTTACCTGGGAGATGATGCATGGCTTACACGGCAGCAATAGCTGGAAAAGGAGGAGTCGGCAAATCAACAATCGCGGCACTTTTGATCAAAGCACTTGCCGAGAAATCTGGTGACGTGGTGTTAGCAGTTGATGCGGACCCAAATTCCAATCTTGGAGACAAGCTTGGTGTGAGGGTGGAGAAGACCATCGGTGATCTTCGGGAAGACCTCATTAAAAATGCTGAGCAGATCTCATCTAGTACAAGCAAGCATGAATATGTGAGGTATCAAATACAACTCGCCATGGTAGAAGGGGATCGGTTCGATCTCATTACTATGGGCAGATCCGAAGGACCAGGCTGTTATTGCTACATCAACAATGTTTTGCGAACTTTTCTCGACGAGTTGATGGATGATTATGCTTACATAGTGATTGATAATGAAGCGGGAATGGAACACCTCTCTCGGCGGACGACCAGGAAAATGGATAAGCTTATCGTTGTGTCTGATCCGACGAAATTAGGGATAGAAACTGCAATCCGGATAAGAAAGCTTGCGATGAATATGAACATTGATGTGAAGTCAAGCATGCTCATCATAAATAGATGTCCGCACGAACTTCCTCCTATCATTCAAGAAATGGCAATAGCCAGCGAGTTTTCTGAGGTGAGAAAAGTTCCTCATGACAAAAGAATTGAAGAAATGGCTGTGAACGGAGAACCTTTAATTCACATCGAAAAAACAAATCGTGCGTTCAGGGCCGTGATGGAGATTGCCAAGGATTTGAAATGATGGAAAAGATCGTACAATTAATTTCGAATCGTTGATAATAATTAAAATCATTCAAATTCAATCAAAATATCCGATGAAATGTAAAAATGGAAGAAAGGAAATTAGTAATGATTGAAGCAGTTGTAGCTTCAATCCAGAGATTTTAGAAGTTTTGGCAAGCCGCTTGATTCCTTTGGACCAACAATGACCTTTAGACCAGTAAGTTCTTGGAGTTTGCTGCTCATTCTTGCTACCATTCCCGGTATGATGATTTCACCGCGCCTTGATTTCTCCTTTGCTCCAGATGCATCAATTGCCTTCGCAACCATCTCAGGTGTTAGTTTACCAGCCGCAAACGCAGTCATCACCGATAGCCCTTCTGTATCGATGACTTGCAGCCACACTGGTATCTTGCTCTTCTCAATATCTGCCAAGACAGTGAAATAGGTTAGGGAAAAGTTTGTCGTGAAGAGAAGAGGAGATTTCTCATTGGGATTGTTTATTGCGTAAAGATCTGGTTTGACCTGAATCGGCACCTGAGGATCTGTGTAAATGTTCTGCCTTAGGACATATAGCGGAAGAGCTGTTGCTGGATCAATATCGTCGAATGCGACGACGCTCCCATATTTCATCGTAGATATGAGCCCTCGCAGAACCGCCTCCTCACCTGAACCTGCATGCACATAGATTGGATAACCCAGACCCCTAAAGATCTTCTTAACAGAGATCTTTCTGATAATTGTGCTTCTTTCAAGCAATTCTTTTAAGTTCCTCGCTCCAAAATCAAGTACGATATCTTCAACGCCAGCTGCTTTTACCTTTGCAACCAAATCGGCTAACTCGTTGAGTCCCCTGTCCTCGTAGACAACTAAAGGACATTTCAACTCCTTGGCCACGGCAGCCATTTCAGTAGCATTCGACGACGTTGCGCAATGTAATAATGGCACCTTCGCTGCAATGTTAGAGGCAGCTGCTTTCATTTTGACAGGATCGTTGCAAATGAGAACGAGCGGAAGTTCTGTGAGTGCTGCGACATCGCTCACTACCTTAGTGAACCTTTTGAGGTCTCCTGAGTCGCAACGTACCCCGATCATATCCATTTTCATCAATTGGCCTACCCTCTCAAATTTAAGAGAATGAGCCTTTTCAACTCTAGCTTTTACTTCACTGTCATTCGATGTATCTGAAATGATGAAAGCGTAGGCAGTAGGGTGAAAGAACTTCTTTTCGTGCCTGTACATTTCTGTTTCGTCTCCAATTTCGATTGCATTTGCTCCCGTACCCACCTTTACCAATCTAATCGGTGGAGCAGCAGATGCAGCGAGTGTCGCCTTCGCTTGCTCGGAAACATACGGACAGTCTTCTAATTTCGCCTTCTGGTTTGCAAGCTGCATGGCAAATGCTAGGCATGTCGGGAATTTGCATTCGCCGCAATTCTTTTTTGGCAGGAGTTTGAATATTTCCATTGCTGTGGGCATTTTATGCACCTCCTAATAGCTCGTTGATCGCTTTCTTAATGATCTGGACAGCCTTTGGACTTCTCATAATAAGCATATCTGCACCTGATATTAGTGCAGCGAGACCAGTTGTTGCTTCCCACCACGCAGCCCTCACCTCTATATCCCCGAGTGACTCGTTCTCTTCCGTCGCTTCCCTTGCCTTCCAAGCGATTGTAGTATCGCAGACCATCGGCACTTGAAGCATGCTGTCCCCCATCAAAGCTGCCAGCCTTATACGCTCGTTCACGGAATATGAATATTCAAGCCCCATTCCTAAACTAGCCATTAGTGGATCTGCTACAATGTTCTCTTTCCTGACGCCAAAGTCTGTAAGGAGTATGTTTATTTGCTTGGCAAGGTTGATATCTAGATTGGAGAACGCTATCAATGCGTGGTTGTTCGCCATGGATGCAGCAGCTATCGACTTGTATGCACTCTCTTCTGCATGGCCGAGCAGAAGTCTTTCTTTGGAACCAGCGTTACTAACTGCTTCCATAACCTTTGCATCCTTCTCTTCGTGCCCACATCCATATACAACGAGGGGTACAGGCACTGCGGCTAAGATCTTTCGGACGAGATCAGCTGCCTCCTGTGGAGACTTGTTTTCTTCTTCAGGATTTGTCGAATAGAGTTTCAGGCAGATTAGATCAACTCCGTATTTCTCAACCCAGGCTTTTGCCCATTGAACTGGGTCTTCGACTACATCGCCAAATGCTTTTCTTGCCAGTGGTGGGTAGTCTCTTAATGTGTCGACAACCTCACCAGCAATTGCTGGTCTATTAAGGATCGGCGCCTCAAAGGAGAGAAAAGGCATGCAGGATTGCCCCCCGATAACCACTTTCTTTGCCCTCGTGCCCCCCTCTTCTGCTACAGCCCCTATCACAGTAGTTCCAATTTTTCCAGTCCATTTTTCCTTTGGAATTGGTACTTCAACCATATTCGTTCCTCCTATTTATTGCAACAATGGTGGCATCTTCAATGCTGGGTGATCTACCTTAACCATCCATTCCATCAGTCCCTCAGCGTCAGTGCAAACAGTCTCGTCAGCGATTTTTTCTACAAAATCTGGCATTCCAAGTTCTTCGCTTCTTCTCTTGAGATCGTCTCTCATTGCCTCTTTCAGATCTTTTGGCATCCATGCTATTCTAAAGAACCCCCCATCTGCAGAAATAAACTTCTTACTCACTAGGTATTTTCTGCCCACTCCGATAAATCCTGGCGTCTGCTTACCTCCGCCAACGGACCCTGCTAACGTAGAAAACTTCATTCCGATGGGCGTCATGCCTGGGTATTCTCTGTTCACCACAATAACTGCTTGCATATCAGCAGTCATTGCAACTATACATTCGAAGCATCCGCAGCTGGTCATCGGGTCTTCCATCATCGTGTACGCGTTGAATCTTTCAATCTTGTGATGACTAAATTCAAATACCGCACTATTTACACCAACCCATGAACCTTTGACGGAATCAATCGTTTGACCCTTGGGAATCGGCTGATTTGGTCCAGTCGGAGCTATTTCATTACTTGCTTTGGCATCGAGCCAGTTTATTGCACCGCAGAGACCAAGTCGCTCAGGTGTAATTACACATACATGATCCGGTGCAAAAGATTGGCATAGCGTGCAACTGTAGAAGGTATCAACGGTTTCGTCAGTAAGTCCTGCCATTCTCGCATCTCTCTTTGCATAAGTTTCGAGGGCCTCTGGAAGTCGTTTTCTAATTTCTTGCTCATCTGTGATTATCGTCACTTGTACGCGACTTATGATGCTACCGAATTCTTCCTTCATCTTTGTAATAAGAATATCCCCAAAGTGTTTGAATCTTAGACCCGCCTTAACTGCACTCTTGCTCAATCGGATCCAAAGGATATTTCTCTGTCCCGTATGCCACGCTCCTTCAGCAAAGTTAATGAACTGATGTATTCGCCTCTCGAGCACGGCCTCGAAATCCTCTTGCATCTTCTTACCGTAGACCTCAACAATGATTGCAAGAGGTGTTTTGCCCCCTTCCTCCATCTCATCAACATCTTTTCCAATAACTGTAATTTTGCCATCTTCAACTTCGTCTTCATTGCGCATTTTCAGCAATTCAAAGGCAAGTGTCTTCGCTGCGCCACCAGCTTCGATGTATGTATCTGGCCGTCTTACGGTTTCGCCTTCAAAGGCTGGCCCATAGGCAACCGGAATGTTCACAGGTGCAAGCTTTACCTTAATTCCTCTAATTTCAATTGCTGTCTGGATCATCTTGTTGTAGTCTTTCTGGACAACATATTTGTCCGGGATTTGTTCTATTTCTTGATCTGTGATTGTTGGCGATCCATTAAATAGCACCGCAAATTCTGCAGCTGCCTTGATGTGGTCAATTGGCCCCATTTGCAGAACGAAGACCTTTGGTCTCTTTGACAAATATTTGTAAAGATTTTCCCTGTCTCCTCTTTTTATTCCACCAAACGAAAGCGCTGCCCTTATGGCAAAATTAAGTCCGTGTATCGCTTGGGTAAACTCTCCCACTGGGTATAGCATTCGGTCGAGCCCCATCTTAATGTTCTCGTCTTTCAACTGTCTTATAGTATCAAAAGTTGCAATGATCAACATCCCCTTACTTTGGCAATCTCTTACGATCTTAGCAAGCTCTTTCGAATCCTTTGCACATCCGACGAGCACGGCACAACCAGGAATGGTATCATCTACGAATGCGATACCCAATTCCCTTAACGTCCTGTCGGGCACGAAGCCACAATAGAGTGTTCCTTCGTATGGCTTATCAGTGTCTATATATTTCAAGGCCTCAACGATCTCGGCTGCAATCATTGTAGCCTCACCAGCAATCAGCGCGTTTTCTAATGTTGGCTCCTCTCTGATCTTGCTTCGAACTTTTCCAAGAATTGGTGGGATATCACCCAACTTCTTGACCTCTCTTCCATCCCAAGCGTAAATAGATGGCAACTCATATCCCGTGTCAGGATATTCTATTTTCTGATCGTATCCATACTTCTCGATTGCAACGCTAAGGAGCTGGTCTGCGTATCCTGTTGCAATAATCGCACCCTCTATGGCCATTTCATAAAGTCTCTTCTGGCTTATGGGGTTCCCGCTCTCAACAACATAATTGTGATCGAGATCAAGTATCCATCGCCTATATTCGATTGTATTAAGAAGTTTCTTAGCGGCCTTGAACGGATCTCTTTCAAAGATAAAGTAACCCCCGTACACATCTCTAGCTGTGTTTTCTAGGACTTCCGTGACGAGAGAGGATCCATAAATGTAATTTATGGTTCCGACGTGTACTGGAAGACCAAGGGCCACTGCCCAAGTTCCTATCGAGACAGCTTTCTCGTGATTGGCTTCTGGTGCACTTGCAACAAATGGAATCTGGTGAACATCTACGCCAAACCTCTCAGCTAGTGCTGTAGCGAAATTCGCAGATCTAGTGTTGTCAACACACGAACCCATGTGCCATATAGGGGGCAATTGCACGCCATTCTTTTCGCCAAGTTCCTTAAGGAATTTTCTCAGACCTTCACCAGCATACTTCTCTGTAGCCTCGGATGAGAGAAGTCCCTGCTTAGCGAAAGCGCCGGCGGAGCATCCAGTTGCAAGAACAAGCACATTGTTCTTGATTAGGGTCTTTGCGATTGTAATATGGTTGTAATCTTGTATAGCCTTCTGGTTATTGCATCCAGCCATAAGAGCTATGCCTCTGATAATTCCACTCCTAATACTCTCGACAATATACATCAGTGGATCATCAGGATAGAATTTAGCGCATAACTCTTCAATTTGCTCGAGACTGAATCCCGCAATCACTTCAAATTTGACCTCTGGAACATGAGCTTTTGTTTTATCCCTCTTCTTAAATGCTTCGATTGCCATCTGAATAATCGTTTTTGCGCTCTTTTCAGCGTCCTCTTCTCGGAATTGAACATGAGTTGCGTAAGGTATATGGACATTAGGCATTGTCGTGATCATCTCGGTGTGCAGGCACGAACAAATCTCTGCCACGGATGGCATGACGCATTGATAGTCAACTACCATAAGGTCGACGACACCTGTTGCCAGCACAAGCTCCTGCGATGCAAAATTCGAAGCCATTGCAACTCCTTTTCTCATCAGAGTTTCATTTCCCGTGCAACATATACCGACAATATTTATGCCAGTTGCGCCGGCCGCTCTCGCCTCATTCTCCATTTCCCTTGCAATGTCAACAATAATATCACTCAGCACTGGGTTGTGTCCGTGTACTGCGATGTTTACAGCATCCGGTTTCAATGCTCCAAGGTTAGCGTATGTGCGAACTAATCTCGGCGTCCCAAAAAGTATGTCAGATAAATCTGTTGATATCTGCATACCATTGTAGTCAGCTATCGCACATTTTATGCCGCCAAAGAGTATCGGCACAGGATCGGCATCGCAACCAAGCGTGGTGCGATGCATTACGTCTGAAATGGCATGGTCAATGTTATCGGGCATGACACCTTTTTCTTCGAATAGTTTCGTCCTGGCTTTAGTGATGGTTGTTGTCGTAAACGTAAGTGGTTTTCTCTCATATCTTGAATAATCTTCTAACGCTTCAATTACGACTCTTTTCGCCAGCCCATTTACATCAGGCGTATCGGCGTCAAGGCCAAGTCTCCTAGCCACACGTCTAAGCTTATCGTGATCCTTTATTCTATAGGCTGGCGCCTTCCCCTCAAGCGCTTTCAGCATCGTTTCCGCTATGTGTCTCCCGTGACCGGAATGCGCGGCAGCACCGCCTGCAATGTTTCTAATAATGTTTCTCGCGACAATGGTATAATCTCTTGCTCCACAAATCCCTTTGTTCGGCTCTCCCCCAAATGGATCGATTCTACACGGTCCTTGTAAGCAGTTGCGACAGCATATACCCAATTCTCCAAAGCCACACTGGGGTAGCTGTGTTTCGTAGCGATCCCAAATCGTTTCAATTTTCACTTCAGATGCGATGGATATTATCTGTTGCGCAGTCGTGTCGTACGTTTTTGTTGGGCAGGTTCTCACATTTGATTCCATATTTTTACCCTCCTATCCTCCCTCGTAAATTATTTGATTTTTCATTAAGGGATTGAATTTCAATCCCTCTTCAAGCATCGAAACTGTCAGATGCTTGATCTTGTAACATGGAAACGCATCACCATTGATTCTTTGAAAAAGTCGTTTAGAAATGAGCCATGGTTTGCGGGAATTACGCATACAATATGCCATATTTAGGATGAAGTATTTAAAATAAGAAAATAAACCAGTCCGGCGCAAATGCGGGTATTTCTTTTTACTTTCTATTTGAACCATGCGCTTCACTCTTGAGTTTTTCATACTGTGGAATTACTGCATCTTTTGGGATTCTCTTCTCGCTTCTTTCTCGACGTGTGTCGAAATATGACCAATCTCAGGCCGCATTCTAGCACGCGCTCCGCAGCAGTTTGTGGTGAACTCATCCGATTTGAAATTGGAAAGTTGTAGTCCTTATCGCGCAAAGAGACTGAGATGCTGGTCAAATCCAATACCCCTTGTCTAGTTCAAATTTAACTCGGAAAATACTTACTGGTATATAGTTTTATACCATTAAGAATGAAAATCGTTGATTAACGAATATAATCTTCGATCATCGTCTCAAGGTATTCCTGAAAAAATTAGCTTTAAGTCATGTCCAAATCTCAATGGTATCACGATGCTGCAGTTGCTTTTGCAATCTCGATCGCTACCAAGGAATTCATACCTGATTTGCATTTCGGCAATCATGTCCAGCATCCGAGGATGGTTAAGAACTAAACAGATGTTATGGTATCTCGATTTTTTTTATTTTTACTAATTCATACTTTCCCTTGAGTGCTGAGATCCTTTCAACTAGAACTTTTCTTAGATCCTCTAAATCTGTGCCTGATTTTGTCATGTCCCCCACAAGTTCAAGCGTCATTGTATCGTAGTAAACGAGGACCTTGGTATAAACTGAAACCAAATTTATATTGTATTTTGCTAGTATACTAGTGACTTCATATATAGCCCCAGGCTTATCTGGTATTATGAAATCGATTTCAGCAAGAGTTGTTTCAGGGTTGAGAAATGTGATCGAAAGAACCCAAGCATCCGTATCTCCCACCATCATCACGACTTGACCATCGGATATGCCTTCAATCATTCTCAAATATTCTGATGGAATTTCAAATTCCCCATTGCGGATGATTGAAGGTGTCCTGTGGATTTTTCTCATTGTTCGCGTCCTAACCGATGTGTTCGATGGAACGACACCTTTTGTATATCGATCGCTTATATGGGATGGTTTGATCTCCATTGCCTCAACTTTGTCTATGAGTGGCGACCCTTCTTGTTTCAACCTTGAGAATTCTTCCAGGAGCGTTTCATAGCTTCCGTAATAGCTAAGATCGACTAGCATTTTCCACATCATACATACATTTGAAATTACGCTAAGTGAAACTGAGTTTAGAATATCGATGTTGCGATCTCCCAAGAATTTTGCAATCTGAGCACAAGCGCCTGGGACGTCTAGCATATAGAATGTTGCATCACATATCTCGCGGTAATTCTCTGGTCCAAATGTTGAAAGGACAATTTCGTAGCTAGTTCTGCCATTATAATCATACCTGAACATTGAGCTGAAAACCTGGCTCCCATTAACAAGTCCTAATGGTTGACCTATTTTTTCACTAATCTTTATTTTTGATCCTTTTAGTCGTCCAAAGTCCCACAGTCTCATTCTAAAGCCCGAGCCTCCAATATGATTATCGTTGATAAAATTTGTCATTCCACTCTTGATATGATCCAAAGAGTTGGGAATGACGTTTCTTATCTATTGTCCTTTAAACAATAAGTCTGGAATTTTTTGTAGCCTGCCGGTACATCTTGACATTCACAAATCTCTGTCCTTATCAAAGATTTATCCTTGGAAATGCAGAAAGAGGAAAAAGCTTAGCGAGCACCAAGCAGCTTCCTCGACGCTATGATACTAATACACAAAAGAACAAGAGCGAAGACCGACAGCCCACCGATATCTGTCCAGATGCCATATATTGGATTTGGATTGTGGAATACAAAGATTCTTGCCGCATCAACCGCTAGCGTGAGTGGATTGTAGTTCGCAACAGTTTTGAGCCAATCGGGCATGAGTGTCGTCGGGAACAGTGCTGCTGAGGCAAACATAATAGGTAAATTTAATAGATTTATCACAGCAAAAAGTGTGTCTTGATTTTCGACCGCAAGGGCAATCGTTATGAAAAGCGATGCGAAAGCAACAGCAAGCAAGAGCATTACAACGATCAACCCTACAAAGTCTATAGCCATGAAATCTGGAGAAAGGGATAATCCTGTCAAGCCGGGGACGTATGCGAAGAGAAGCGCAATTAGAAATACAATGAGCATTTGGATCATTGCCCTTATAACTGTTGAGCCGATTCTCGACACAGGAATAACGCCTCTTGGAATTGGCGATGCGCGAAGCTTATCTAAGAATCCGAATCTTCTATCCCAGACTATCGACGTTCCACCGAACATGCATGTGAACAGTACTATCACGGCAAACATTCCCACAGCCATATATGAGAAATAATCTGGTGCTCCGGCAAATATGATCGATAAATCTGGTTGAGGGAATGATCCTGGTGGCAAATCAGTTGGCATGAAGAGCTTGTTCAATTGAAACGCCTGCCCGAAAAGTCCGAGCCATACAATTGGCTGAAGTAGAGCCATAAATATCTGAATCTTCACCCGATACCAATGTTTCAACTCTCTTACGGTAAGTGCCCAGGTTTGTTTGAGAAAGCTTGCGTTAATCATCTATCTTCTCCTCCTCGCTTGAAGAGCAGCAGCCCTACGCTGGAACCTTCCAACAGGACTTGAGTGCTCTGAGTCTCTGAGAGACTTACCAGTGTATTCAAGGAACACTTGGTCTAGGTTCGGCCGTTCTAGGTGCACTTTGCCGACGCTGTATCCTCTTTCAACTATCGATTTGAGAAGTAATGGGATGACTTTTTCTCCATTTATGGCCTTAATTCTATAACCTTCTCCGTCCTTTTTAACCTCCACAACCCCATCAACTTCCTTTATTAAATTGCTGATCTCCGGATCACCATCTATGCTAATCTCAATAACATCGCCACCGATCGATCGCTTGAGGGTCTCAGGAGAATCGAGCGCCATAATACGGCCATGATCGATAATTGCAATGCGATCACACAATGCATCTGCCTCTTCAAGATAGTGCGTTGTCATGAAAATCGTCATATTGTAATTTCTCTTGAGTTCTTTGATGTAATCCCATATGACTGCTCTTGTTTGAACGTCGAGTCCGAGCGTAGGCTCGTCCAAGAAAAGAATCGACGGTCTGTGAATTAACCCTTCAGCGAGTTCTAGTCGTTTTCTCATTCCACCAGAATAAGTCTTAACAAGCCTGTCTGCCGCTTCCTTAAGCTTCACAAGTGAAAGGAGTTCTTCCACTCTTTCGATAGCCTCCTTCTTCGGAACGCCATATAAATCTGCCTGGAGCAACATATTTTCGCGACCAGTTAGGTCATCATCGACCGTTAATTCCTGCGGAACAAGACCAATGAGTTTCCTAACTTCATAAGCCTCTTTCAAGACATCATGGCCAAGAATGCGAGCACTTCCACTCGTAGGTTTCAACAGTGTTGTGAGGATTGAAATTGTAGTTGTTTTACCGGCTCCGTTCGGACCGAGGAATCCAAAGATTTCACTTTCCTCCACACTGAAACTAATACCATCGACTGCGCGCACTGATCCATTGAAGATCTTAACGAGGTTTTCGACTTCAATAACGGATGTCAACTAAGGTCGCCCCCTGTTTGTTTGAGAATTTTCCGAGTGTTTTCCAATTCTTCCTGGACGTTGATGAGCTTTGAGAGCAGGGCCTCTCTTATTGCAGTTAGCTTTTCAAATTTTTCTATAAGATCTTCAGACTCTAAGTCAAATCCAGAGAGTAAAGAAAGGATTCTTCCATTGGATGTTTCATTTCTAATGGATGCGGCTGCCTTTGCAAGGATGTTCAAATAACAAATAGTGACTTCGATATCAGAGGGAATTTTCGAAAGGGTTTGGCTTATAAAGGACTCTCCTTCAGGTGTCAGTCTATAATATTCCGTCTCTCCTGCAACCTCCGACTCGATTAGCCCATGATTTTCAAGTCTTTTGAGTGCTGGATAAATCGATCCTGTCTGGGGATTCCATAGATTTTTGAAATCTTCTCTTATTCTTTTTAGAATTTCGTACCCGTACATAGGCTTCTCCCGTAGTGCAATCAGCATGACGAGTTGCAAGGGGCTTATTTTCTTATCTTTATAATAATACGTTTTTCCAATCATCGTTCTTGCCACCTCTTTCCAGGTGCAATCCATTTGATAAGTTGCATGTCGGCTGCAAAGTTTTGAATTCTGATTTTCATTAAGTTTTGCGGAACTTAATAGGGCACAACTATAAGAAGCTTACATCCCCAGTACCCGCATATAATTGCGAAATTGTAAGATTCTGATATATTTACAAAAAACAGTCAATTTAATAATGGAGAAAAACTCGCAATTGTGTTGGCCCTTTTGATAGATTATTCAATGATAAATTATTCAATGTCTCAAAATACCATCTCCTAATGTTTTCCTTTTTATAATCTGGAAGTACTCACAGGATACAAAATTTCGAATACGATCTAAAAGGCTTTATGGTTCTCAAAGTATTGCCTAATTGGAGGATCTGCGATGGCATATGAATGTATCCTTTTAGATATAGAAGAGCCGTTTGCAACAATAACAATCAATAGGCCAAAAGCTTTGAATGCCCTGAGTACAACTGTACTTCGAGAACTCAGGGAAGCTTTGGAAAAATGCGAGAAAGATGAGAAAGTCAAAGTGGTGATACTCACGGGAGCAGGTGAAAAAGCTT
Organism: Methanomassiliicoccales archaeon; assembly: GCA_038850735.1. Taxonomy (NCBI): domain Archaea; kingdom Methanobacteriati; phylum Thermoplasmatota; class Thermoplasmata; order Methanomassiliicoccales; species Methanomassiliicoccales archaeon. The sequence goes on along the minus strand of JAWCLO010000008.1, from coordinate 59,023 downwards.
TTGTGGCAGGGGCTGATATTGCAGAAATGAGCTCTCTCGGTCCTTTAGATGCAAAGAGCTTTTCGGAATATGGAAATAGTGTTTTTCGTTATATCGAAAAAATGTCGAAACCCGTAATAGCTGCTATAAATGGCTATGCCCTTGGAGGCGGTTGCGAATTGTTGATGGCGTGCGACATCGTTATTGCTTCTGAAAGGGCTAAAATCGGTCAACCAGAGGTGAAGCTAGGAATTCCGCCGGGTTTCGGTGGAACCCAGAGGATGTCTCGGCTTATCGGTAAAATGAAGGCAAAGGAATTGATTTTTACAGGGGAGATGATCGATGCACAGGAAGCATACAGAATTGGTCTCGTGAATAGAGTGGTTCCAGCAGAAAAATTGATAGAGGAAGCAAAGAATATTGCAAAACTGATTGCTTCAAGAGGCCAGATTGCAGTTAGAATGGCGAAGCAGCTCATTAATGAAGGAATTAATATTGATTTAGACAGCGGTCTTACACTTGAAGCAAAAGGCTTTGCGTTGTGCTTCTCGACTGGGGATCAGAAAGAAGGAATGAAGGCATTTCTCGAAAAACGAGAAGCTAAATTCACTGGGAAGTAGCTTCTACCTCGTCCAATATCTTTTTGAGTTTTCTTACGGCGATCGCAACATCGTCCGTCCCTTTTATATCAAGTGGCGATACGCCCATAAGATCAGCTTCGATTAACATTCTATTAAATGGAATAGTCGTAGCTACAGAGAGTTCAAGATTTTCCATTTCCTGCTGTAGTTTTTGCTTTTCCGTTTCAGATGAAATTTTGTTCAAAACTGCCATCATTCTTTTTATTCCAATTTGAGATGCCAGCGTTTTGATCCTTCCAGCTGTTTCTACCGATCTCATTCCCGGTTCGACCACCACAAGCATGACATCCATATTTTTCGAACTTGCCCTGCCGAGATGTTCCAATCCTGCCTCCATGTCCATAATAAGATACTGATTTCTTTCCAAGACGAGGTATCTTACTAGATTTTTCAACAGCGCACTTTCAGGGCAAAAACATCCGCTACCGCCTGTGCTTATAGTTCCTAGAACAAGAAGTCGTACCCCATCTTTTCCTTCAACGGCATACCTGGATGCAATGTCATCCACCTTTGGATTAATAGAAAAAACGCCACCATAACTTGAACCAGGTCGTACGCCTGTTCTTTCTTCTATAAGATCAAGCATCTGAGAGAGTGGCGTTATTTTCTTTTGCACCTCTTTATCCACGCCTACGACACTGGCAAGGTTCGACGCCGGATCCGCATCCAAAACCAATACCTCCTTACCTTCTCTTCCGTAAAGTCTCGCCAATATTCCCGCTACCGTGGTCTTACCCACTCCCCCCTTGCCAGAAACCGCAATTTTCAATGCCATCTAGACCCTCTTAAACACGACTCCATGACTCAAGAGATTTGCCTCTTTGAGGACCACACCTTCCAAAGTCAGTCTTTCTCCAATGATATTAATACAAACAACAGTCTGACCATCCATCACAATTCTCGTAACATCTTTCATGACTTCCTTTACTTCACCCCTCTCTTCCAAAAATACTGATGATTCACACATATATGCGTGATCAGATTGCAGGATATTTACTTTTTATTGCATGGCAGAAAAAAGATATTGCCGTAAAGAATACGGATCCAGTTTCATTCTGGCCTTCGGAATATAATTGAAGCGGCGATAATGGGAGCTGTGTCAATTAAACACTTGTCAGATGTATTGTAATTTTGTGGACCAAAGGTTATTCTTCATAATAGCTCTGCAAAACAACGGAAAAACCCCCTTAAATCCTCATGTCTCTCTTTCTTACATTTTTCCAAAGAAAATGTAGCGAATTGGGACCCTTTTTCTAATTCCGGTCCAGTAAGGACATTTCAGGCATTTGTACCCTAGGGTTACTGTCCCCCCGAATATCGTTTGATTCCTGATTCTAATCATCTTAGAACTACAAACGGGGCAACGACCCGCTTTACTTCTTTCGTCACTTTCCCTCGCATGAATCTCGATCTTTCCAAGAGCATTATTGATAAGTGTCCTTCTAATTCTTCCTTCAGTAGCGGTATATTCTGGATTTATACTCTTCAGGACATCATTTACATATTTTGACAGAGCTTTTTGCGAATTGATTACTGACCGATCATTAAGAATTCCCTTTATAACCTCTGAGAGGATTTCTTCAGGGGGTATACGATAATTCATCGATTACCAGATGAATTTAATCATACACATACCTTTCCAACTCCGGAATGGGTCCAACAGTAAGAATACGGGCCCCCATCATCGCGTATCTGATTATCGATGACAGCTTTTATGGAAGAATCATATATGATTATTTCAGTTCTTACCTATTAGAATCATCTACTCGGAGGGCATTTCTTTGGATTAGTGCTATGGATGAGGGAGTGTTAGAATGGAACGAACAAGAGTTATTATCATGGGGGCAGCAGGTCGTGACTTTCATAATTTCAATACCTACTTCAGAGATAATCCAGCTTATGATGTTGTAGCCTTTACAGCGGCTCAAATACCAAATATAGATGAAAGAGTATATCCTGGTGAGGTAACAGGAAATCTATATCCAAATGGAATTCCAATTTATCCTGAGGATTTATTACCCAAACTTATAAAGGAATTCGCCGTCGAGCAAGTAATTTTTGCATATAGCGATATTTCACACATAGACCTAATGCATAAAGCTTCCCTGGTATTAGCCGCAGGAGCAGATTTTCGATTGATGGGAAACTCAAAAATAGTCTTGAAATCGAAAGTCCCTGTGATTAGTGTCTGCGCTGTTCGAACTGGTTCAGGTAAGAGCCAGACGACACGAAAAATCTGTACGATTTTGAAGTCTAAAGGACTTAAGGTCGTAGCAGTGAGACATCCAATGCCCTATGGTGATTTAAAGAAACAAATCGTACAAAGATTCGCAAGTTATGACGATCTTGATTTACAAGAGTGCACGATAGAAGAAAGGGAGGAATACGAACCTCTTATTGACATGGGTATTATTGTATATGCTGGGGTGGATTATGCTCGCATATTGCAGCAAGCAAGCCAGGATGCTGACGTCATAGTGTGGGATGGTGGCAATAACGATCTCCCTTTTTTCAAATCCGACCTTCATATTGTTGTTGCGGATCCCCACAGGGCTGGTCACGAACTTACCTTTCATCCAGGTGAGACAAATGTGAGACTGGCTGACATCGTCATAATAAATAAAGTCCAAACAGCAGATCGTCAGGATATTCTAAAAGTACGCGAAAATGTCAAAATACTTAATCCAGACGTCATCATAATTGAGGCTGCATCACCTATTTCCGTCGAGGATCCTGGTCTAATTCGCGGGAAACGTGTCTTGGTCGTTGAGGACGGTCCGACAGTTACACACGGTGGAATGAAATACGGTGCCGGAATGATTGCTGCGGAGGACTTTGGTGCTCGGGAAATTATTGATCCTCGTCCATATGCAGTTGGCTCAATAAGACAGACTTTCAGGGATTATTCACATATCGGGAATTTCTTGCCGGCGATGGGTTATGGCAAAAATCAGATTAAAGAATTAGAGGAAACGATCAATCAAGCAGATTGTGACGTGGTTGTTTCAGGTACACCAGTGAATCTAGAAAGAGTGATGAATGTAAACAAACCCCTTGTAAGGGTGAAGTATGAACTTTGTGAAATCGGGCGGCCAACGATCGAAGAATTGATAGTGGCGAAACTCGGTCCTACGCTGAAGTTGGTTTGACGGTCTGATTCATGATTTTGACCGAATGTTGGAATAATGGGCTGCTCGAATATTCTCAAAAGGATGAAATACTTCTCTAAATATCGCCTGACCAAGGGCTAATTTCATAAATATGGAATAGCGGGGGTAGCTAAGCTTGGCCAAAAGCGCAGGACTTAAGTCGAATGCGCATCGCTATCGGAAGACATTCTGTCCCGAAGGGGTCCGAGGGTTCAAATCCCTCCCCCCGCACTCAACATACGTGGCATCTCCATCACAAATAAATGGCTATTGCCATCGTTGTCGGCCTAGACCTGCATTTTCGAAAATTTCGCGTTGAAAAATATAGATGAATATTGATCGATAGTTTTTCGATCTCTATTTTTGAACTTCATGTTGGTAAATCAAGAACAGAATCATTCTTCAGATGATATTGTTAAAGGTCGATTTTCAGACAGCAACAGAAGAACATTGTAAAATGTTGCAAATTTAATAAATATTATCATATATTACAAGAAAGTAGTACAAGTTAAGACGACTACGAAGGCCAGAATTTATTTACCGAGATGAAGTGAAAGAAGACATAATGTGAAATGTGAGAAATCTCGTAGCACCGATCCCTGCCAAAGTAAGCACCATAGCGACGTCATAAAAGAATCTAATTTTTTCAACAATGGCAGGAGAAAAAGTCTTAGGTGCGAGTTATGCGAACGTCGGTGTAAAATCAAGTTGAATGAGAAAGGATTCTGCCAGACAAGATTGAATATTGATGGCAAGTTATTCAGTTTGGATTACGGAAATTTGAGCGCGGTTGAAGGTAGACCGATTGAGATTAAACCCTTTTACCATTATTATCCTGATTCAAGTGCTTTCACGTTTTCAACACGGTTTTGTAATTTTGCATGCCCCAAGTGTCAAAACTATGTCTCAGGGAGAGCTCCTATCCCTGAGATCGACAGATATACTTCGCCAGAAGACATTATTAATTCAACTATTTTGAGAGGGGAACACGGTCTTTGCGGGAGTATTCATTAACCAACACTACTCACAGAATGGACTCTTGATACTTTTGATTTGGCGAAAACTCGAAACTTATATTGTCGCTACGTTTCGAACGGTTATATCACCAAACAAGCCCTTGATGCTCTAATAAATGCAGGGTTATCCGCGATGAAGATAGATGTAAAGGGAGACAGAGAAGTCTATAAGAAATACTGTGGTGGCATCAGCGAGGAATACGTGTGGAGAAATATCTATCGATCAATAAAGCTTGTTCTGCATGTTGAAGTTGACAATCTTCTTGTTACTGGTATAAAAGACGACGACTGCTCCATCCTAACAGTCATCGATAATCACATCAAGTTTGGAGTTACCTCGATTCCACTGTACTTTACAGGGTATTTCCCGGCATATGAATATGATAAGCCACCGACCGATTTGAGAATACTGGAAAACGCATACAAAATCGCCAAAATGGTTGGAATTGAATATGTATATCTCGGGAATGTTCCGGACGTAAGGTATCAATATACATATTGCGCGGAATGTTGCAGCGTTATTATAAAGAGGTCTCCTAACTTTGGGATATTAAAGAAAAATATTTCAAAAGATCACAAGTGCTCAAAGTGCGGAAAAACAATTCTTATTACTGGTCATATCGTGGCGTAGCATAAGACTTACACGATTTCTTGGATTAACAGTATCATTCCATAATAGGCAATTGTTCATATTTTTCATTTGAACCATGTAGTCGCATATGCAAGATTTATTGTATAGAAAATCTAACATAAATATCAGTCGAAAGTCTGATAATTAAAAAGTCTCATTCAAAATATGGGGAGGGATCCTTGAGCGTTAAGTTAACTGTTTATGATGGATGCGATACGATAGGTGGGAACAAGATCTTTCTTGAATGTGATGATTATGGCGTACTCTTAGATTTCGGCATAAATTATGAGAAACTAGGAAAATATTATGAGGAATTCCTTGCGCCTCGTACTGGGAGAGGTATCTATGATTATCTCTGTACTGGGCAGTTGCCAAAAGTCAACGTATATAGAGATGATCTTATCCCAGCGGACATCGATATTTCTGATTTTCGAAAGTTAAGAGTAAATGCTGTGTTTGCCTCCCATGCTCATTTAGATCACGTAGGAATGATTCCCATGCTCAATATGGAAATTCCACTAATTGGAAGTCCAATGACATATGCGATCTTGAAATGCCTGAGAGATTGTGACAGCCATCGAATCGAACATGAGATCATGTATTCTGGGATGAGAAAACGTTGCTGCAACGGAAGGCTTTTGGTGAGTGAAAGAAAAAAACCGTTTCTTACGAGAAGTCTGGTTGTTACGGCTCCGATATCGAAAAAACTTGAAGAGTTCTTGACTGCTTGCCCCTGGCAAAAAGGCTCATATCCTCCAGATTTCATTGATTCTTCTGAAATTAGCATTGAATTCAGGCATTTTGATGTCGACCATTCAATTTACGGAGCCTCTGCCTTTGCTATACACACACCACTGGGATGGATCGTGTATTCGGGAGATTTGAGAATGCATGGTCGATTCGCTGACAAGACGAAGGAGTTCATTAGCGAAGCTAAAAAGCTTCATCCCATCGCACTCATAATCGAGGGCACGCGCATCGATGCAACAAGTGAGGATGTAAGTGAAGATGACGTTAGAGAAAAATGCGCAGCTGCCGTTGCTGATGAAAAGGATTTAGTTGTTGCTGACTTTTCGCCCCGCAATTTCGAGCGCCTAGAAACGTTTAAGAAAATTGCCTCCGAATACGGCAGGGAACTCGTTGTCCTAATGAAAGATGCGTATTACCTAGATGCCCTATCATGCGTTCATGGAAGTGATCAGTTGGAAGGCATACGCATATATCAAGATCTGAAAAAAAGGATTGAAGGCTTTGAAAAGAAAATCGTTGAAAAATATGAAGATGCTTTGATAGATTCAGAGGAGATCGCGGTTAATCCTGGGAGTTTCATTGTCTGCTTTTCGTTCTGGGATATGAACAGATTGCTCGATATTAGACCTGATGGAGGGACCTATATCTATTCGAGCAGTGAAGCTCATACAGAGGATCAACTAATAGATTTCGTCAGGCTGAAAAATTGGCTGAAAATGTTCAGAATGAAGATCAAAGGGTTCAAAGTCTGCGAAACTCTTCACGGGCAACAACCAGTATTTGAAATCGAACCTGGCTATCATGCATCAGGTCATGCATCTCAGCATGATATTTTTAAAATCATTGAAGCAATAGATCCTGAGATAGTCATTCCGGTCCACACAAAAAGGCCTAATGACTTTTTGAGACTAGAACAACAGAAGATCCTCATTCCATCTAAGAATAACGAAGTGGATTTGGATCGCGTTCTTTGTGAGCAAAAACTCTGATAATTAGAATAAATTACCATCGTTAATTGATTGAATTTTGAAAGTGAACTGTAAAGTTGCTACTGAATCTATGATTGTATAGCCTCGCAGAAATTGCATTGATAAATTTTAAATCGATGAGGGCTGCATTTCGAAAACTAACCTTTCACGATGGTTACAAAATTGCCTCGTCGATTTAGTGGGGTTCTCGGGAAATTAATATATAACAGCTTTTGCTAATGCCCTAACAGGTGATGAAGCTCACCTTTAACCGCTAGGTGCGGGCTGATAGCTTCTACTTTTTGCAATCGCACCATCTGGTGAGAGTGAGCTTATGGATTCAAGTGGTGCATTCAACGGCAAAGCTCATTGGACTTTGGACTCTGCGAGAAGCTCTATGGATTTCAACGAATGGAAGAATTCCTGCGTCGATGTACTTTCCCTTATGGTAAAGATTTCAGAACACATTGGCGGGAACTCACTGGTAACATCCATCAATTCCATTATTGAAGATATTGAGAATGAGAGATTTCACCTCGCGGTGCTCGGGAGTTTCAAACGAGGCAAGTCCACATTGATTAATGCATTGTTGGGTTCTGAGGTTTTGGTAACTGGCATATTGCCCCTCACATCAGTTGTTACAAAATTATTCTATGGGAAAGAAACTCAGGCAAAAGTGTTTTTTGAAAATGGAGAATCGGTTGATATTCCTATTGATGATCTTGGAATTTTCACCACAGAAAAAGGTAACCCAAACAATGAAAAGAGGGTGACTGAAGTGCATGTTTACGTCAACAATGAATTCTTAAAACAAGGTGTGGTGCTCGTCGACACACCAGGAATAGGTTCTGTCCATGATGGTAGCACTAGTAGCACCTATAGATTTCTACCAAATATCGACGCTGGAATATTTGTCACTGGTGTTGAACCGCCAATTGGTAACGAGGAGATCATTTTTCTTTCGAAAATGCTCGGGATTATAGATAAGATCTTCATTGTAATTAATAAAATTGATTTAATCGATGAAAACGACATCGCTGAGGCGATAGCTTATTCCAATTCTGTGATTGCAGATCGCTTGAACAGAAATGACCTGGAAATTTATCCAGTATCTTCAAGATTAGCCCTCTTGGCTTTTCGTGACGGTGACGAATATAAATTAGAAAAAAGCGGATTTAAAGACTTCGCAGGTCGTCTCAAAGATTTCCTTTTGAACGAAAAAGGAATCACATTTGCTAGATCAATTATGAGAAAAGCCCTGAGAACTTCTTCAGATTTATTGACTTCAATTGAAATTCAATTGAAAATGCTCCAGCAGCCGATTGATGAAGTGCGAGGTAAAATAGCCTGGCTTGAGCAGGAAATCGAAATGATTCAAGACAAGATTTCCGAAGTTGATCACGTCATTCTAGCTAAATGTGAACGGGCTGAGAGGAGAGTGGAAAAAATGATCTCTCAGCAAATTGGCGAGAAAGCATCTGTTTTGCTAGAGCGAATTGATGATTATTTCAACAATGAATTCTGCAAATGCAGCAAAAAGGAATCACTATCTAAGATGGAAGAATTTCTCACAACGTCAATCGAGCATGAAATTCGGCCAATTTTAGATTGCTTGGAAGAGGACTTGCAAAGGACAGTTCAAGAAATCGCATCTTCTCTGGAAAGCGAACTTGAAAAAGTGATCAACGAGTTCAGAAGAGAAATTGGAAGAATCTTTCAGATCGAGATACCTGATTACCAAAAATCGGGGTTTCCAATCCGCAAGAGCAGATTATACTTCGACGAAGTCAGATTATTGGATTATGAAAGTATAATTCCAGCGGAAATACCATTTGTTCTCCCGAAGCCGCTTTACATACGTACGCTCAGAAAGCGAGTGAGCAATGCAGTCACAAATGAAATGGATAAGTACTCTGGTAAATTGCGCTATGATTATGCGTACAGACTTCGTGAAGGCACAAAGCTTATAAAAAGTGAAATTCTCAACAGGCTGCAAATGACATTGGACGTTATGAAAGGAGCAATTGAACTGGTCGAGATGTTCAAACAAAAAGCTGAATCTGAAAAGAATTCGAAGCTTCAAGAATTGACGGGACTTCGTGAGGCTGTGAAAGAGGCGATCGAAAGGCTCCATTTTATGAACTCAGAGTTCAACATAGGTGGATAATATGGTATCGATCTTCCAGATTGGAGTAGCGAAAGTAGAGAAATATCAAGGCAAGGAAAAAGTAAATAGGTCTTCAAGGTCTAGAATGCATCAAAATTTCTCCCACTTACATAATGAGCACTTTTGCAAGCAATGGTCAAATGTGAAAACGAACTATGAAATCGGATTGTGGCCATTTCCACCTAGAATGGTTCTCATGCATCAATTATACGATGGGGCTTATCGATGCGTGGGTCCAGTAGGGTTAGAGAATGGTTGTAACAGCATTTCAAAGATGGCTAGTGCCAACAATGTGGAGAAAAAGTATGATTCACAGGCATCGTATCATAATGATAAGGCATTTGCATTATTCATTCACTGCGTCAAAGGTTGGGCAAGGCGAACCTAATGGTCTCTGTAGTTGAAGCCGCTGGGGAACTGATTATTGGAAAAATCAAGGAGACACGGGAGAGAATCCTGTCGGGAGAGGATGTTGAGGAGGAATTCAATAGATTGCTTGATAGTGTTAATAAAATAGTAGAGGATCTGGATAAGGAATTTCGATGGATTTTGAATTTATTTTGGTAGGGTTTCTGCAGACGCGTTTTTTTAAGTACACAAGTGGGAAGAGCACGGAGGTGTGGCGAGATTGAACTTCTTCGGGAAACGCAAAGAAAGGGTCAGCGAAAGCTCATATGGTGATGTGGTGAGCATTCTCCTGGATGTTCAAACATTTTCTAAGTTCAACAGTTTGTTAGGCATGCACGTTCCGTTTGATCTTTCGCCACACTTTATCTTAAGGGCAGGTGCAATAGAAATCTTAGGTGATCGATCAAATCTATTTTCGAGTTTTACACCAGAAGAATTTCTAGAAGGAAAGAGGATGAGATTAGCCGAACTTGATAAATCTATTAATATCGCTTTAAATGAATTGCGAGAGATTCGTTCTGCTAGAGCTACGTATGCGAACGACGAAGTAATAATAGAATACCATCTTGAAATGCTTGAGAAGATCGTAGACAGAATGAGAATGGTGTTGGAAAACAAATCCAGCGACGTTTGAAAGGGGTGTGTCTATAAGATGATGGCATCCGTCGATATTCCAATTGATGACGAATTGCAGGATCTTATCAAACAAGTTTCTAGAAAATGCAAGTTATCTAAAATCGAAAGTATAAATATGTGCTTCACTGTTGGCTTGCAGGTAGCGGAAAGAGCTGTCGAGAATTGGACTCGTGCCATTTCCGAGAAAAATATGGAATTACTGCTTAGGCAATTAAACTTGGAGATCAGATCCAAAAACAGGGAACTGATGGATATCAATGCGAGAATTGCAGTAGAGCGCTTCGATGCGTACGCAGATTTCGACAGGGTAGGACGGCTTTTGATAAAATATTCGGCGAAGCGAGCAGAAGCACGCAGATTATACGATCTTCTTCCAGAGAGAAGTATTTCCTTCGATTTGAGCGCTGGTGAACTTGAGAATTTTGATGAGCTCGCAAGGCGATATCTCTTCAGAAAAGAAGAATGATTTCGATGCTTCCCTGTTTAAATTAATCTAGATCCTTGTTCAATAGAATTTGATGAATTGTTCTTACAATTCTTTGTTTTCAGTTTCTTTTGATTTATTATCAAATTAAATAATGAAAGTCATTTGGTGAATTACTGACATGCATCCAAAACATCGTACGAATTATCAGGGATTTCTTGTGCATCATACTGACAGGGATTATTATTGACTAGACACTGTTTTCAATCTCGGTGCAAATTGATTTGCATAAGATGCCTTTCGTTTACTGTGTGGTTTCTACACATTATTTCTTTATCAAGCTGTTTCCAATTATATAAAGGATAGGTGCAGGACTTACAAATACTCAGGAATAGAAGTTGAGCAATTATATGCAACTTTGTTGCTTTATTTTGAAATTGTTGAAAAAATATTGCATATTAACATATCTTAACAATCCTTTTTGAAAAAATGTTTCATCACGGATAAAGTAATCCTTAAATATCGTGAAGGCACTAATCTTTTCAGGGGGTATTCAATGGGCTACGAAGATCTATTTCCAGGAATGGATATGAAATGGCATGCAAATGCCACGAAGAGATTTGCTTCCCCGTTCGTTGACGTACCACACGACAGAATTGACGTAGACCCGATCATACTATCGCATGCAGCGGTGGCATGCGGGTTTACAATCAGGGACTTTTACGAGAAGCCAGAACTAGGAATTCACTGCGTCGGGTATATTTCGCATTTATACGACCTCTTGCCTGTGACGCACTGGTTCTATTCGTTGCCGTGGGTGCGTGAACTGGGATTGAAGCTTGAATACAAAGAAACACTACCGCCAGTTTCAACGGGACCCATTATCTCAGAACCGGGACAGGTGGACAGTATACATGTGCCAGACGTAGATGAACTTAAGAAGGGTTATACACTACCTGAGTTCATCAGAATTTACAAATATGTGCAGAAGAATCTTCCAATGACGCTCGTACCTATATCTTACGGGTTTGATTTGGTAGGGGCAGCTGCTGAGCTTTGCGGTGTAGAAAACTTTATTATGTGGACATTTACGGAGCCAGAAGCAGCGCACAAATTAGTTAAGAAGTACACGGACACTTCGGTAAACGGTGCGATAGGGTTAGCCCAGGAATTTGGGATGGCCATGCTGATTGTAGGGTCTGTACTCGCTAACAACGATATATTCTCAGATGAAGCAGTGAAAGAGTACTCAGCGAATTATATGAAGTACTATGTCGACAAAGCATTCAGAGGCGGAGCTGGACCACAACTGTTCTATCACTTCTGCGGTAACCATCAAACAGATTACAAGGTGTTCAAAGATACGCTATTCTGGTCTCCATTCAATGTGCTGCATATAGGGTACTATGGAAAAGAGCCGTTCCCGTCACAACTGCTGAAAGAGGAATTTGGAAACCGCACAACAATTATGGGATCGGTTGATACCAAGCTCATGATCAATCCCAATCCAAAGGTAGTCTATGAGCAAGCTAAGGCGCAGATACTTGCAGGTCGTGATAGCCCGAAGGGCTACATTCTCGGTACTTCTTGTGAGACGCCGCCGTATACGATTCCCGGTAATCTCCTAGCTCTGGTTAAAGCGGCCAGGGACTATGGTACTTATGGGACATGGTGAGGTGAGAGAAATGGAAATCACAATACCAAATGAAGTCATGGAATTGATTGCAAAGAGAGGTATAAAAGAGGCCGACGTAAAGGATGTCATTGAGACGGCGGAGTCTTCAAACAAGAAAATAGTCGCGAACGGTCGAAACATTGCAAAGAAAAGAATAGGCGAAGCTACAATCTACGTGGATTATGATCTAGAAAAGGGACTCATCAGAAAGCATGCAACTGTTAAGTCGGCTTACTCTCACAGACTTGCCTTGGGCAAGATCGTGAACGCAACCGATAAGAGTGACTGGGTATGTGCTCACTGCAATGCTCCTGCGATGTATGGCCATGTAGAAATGACCTATATGCAGGTGACGAGAAACGGTCCCGCCGTAGTCTGTCCTAAGTGCAATGATTCTTGGGTTGAAGAGTATTTGGCAACAAAAACCCTTGCAGCTGTTGAGGGTCTCTTCGAGAAGAAACGCGCCTAAGTTTTTTTTGGCCGCGTATGCGGCCTCTCCTATTTTCATATAAAGAAATCTAAGGTCCGTAAATCTTTCATTGTATTTTAGATGCATCTCGGATACTTGTGTTCTTCATCTTACGTAATCGATAGAGTATAATTTCTTTATTGGAAAATTAGAAATTCAACTATACCATACAGCACCTCCGTCGGTGTATATATGAGTGAGCTCATCGGGAAAACAGAAAGCCTTTGCCCAGTATGTCTGAAAACAATTCCAGCTGAAAAAATTGCAGAGTCTGATAAGGTGTATCTTGTGAAGACTTGTCCAGAGCATGGGACATACAAAGTTCTCATTTGGCGTGGCGTAACTGATTACAAAGATCTGGAACGTTACTCATGCGTTAAATCAAAACCAGAGAGAATTGCGATTCAAAACAAAGGCATGTGTCCAGAGGTGTGCGGATTATGTCCTGATCATGTTCAGCATACCTGTTTAGTGGTTCTCGAGGTTACCAATGGGTGCAATCTCAGGTGTCCAATATGCTTTGCCAGTGCAAACGAGCGTTATCGCTTTCATCCATCGCTGGATGAAATAGAGAAAATGTTCAGATACATTATAGAGTATGTGAAACATCCTATTGCAGTCCAAATAAGTGGGGGAGAACCTACTATTAGAGACGATTTACCTGAGATTGTCAAGATTGGTAAGAAAATGGGAGTGGATTACATAGAGATCAATACGAATGGTATACGTCTTGCGGAAGACATCAGTTATCTTCGAGCTATAAAAGAGGCAGGGGTTGATTCGCTTTATTTCTCATTCGATGGAGTGACCGGCGACGTGTTTGTGAAAACCTGTGGCAGGGACCTTCTTGTCACAAAAGTTAAAGCGCTCGAGAATTGCAAAGAAGTGGGAATGGGAGTTACTCTTGTAACAGTTGTATCGCGCGATATTAATTTTCATCAGATCGGCGATGTGATTCAATTTGCAAAGAAATGGATACCCACTGTAAAGGGTGTGCATTTCCAACCTCTTAGTTATTTTGGAAGGTATCCCTCAGCTCCCGGCGAAGAAGACCATGTTGTTTTGCCGGACTTATTGAGGGCAATAGAGGAACAAACGAAGGGGGAGTTGAGAGCCGACAACTTCATTCCAACATCCTGCGCGAATGTTCACTGCGACGCAAAGTCGATGTCTGTACTGCTTGAGGATGGTACACTCTTCCCATTAACTCAAAGAGCACTCGGCCCTCCAAGAGAAACGAGCGAAATTGCAAGAAAAACGAGGCAGGAAATATGTGATTTATGGCGATACATCGAAGATTCCTTGGCCAGCAGCAGCGAAGAAGATCTTGATGGTACATGGATGGGTTTCATTCAGCGTGCGAAAACTCACTATCTCACAGTCTCAACGATGCCATTTCAGGATGTATGGAATGTCGAAACGGAGCGATTGAAAAATTGTTGTATCCACACGGTCACGCCGGATGGTCGGTTGATCCCCTTCTGTCTTTTCAACATAAACAGCATCACGGGAAAGACGCTCTATCGGCATGAGATATTCTCAAAATATGGAAAAGGTTAACGCGAGGTTTTCTTTCCAACGCTATGATGATAATCACTAACGATTTTGTTCATGTAGGCTGAGATTTCTCGCTGCCTTTGCTGATTCGAAACAATGAGCTGTTGCAGTGGAAATTCGAAATCACAAAATGGGCATCGTGCCAGCTCGCACGTCGTCGCTGCCCTTCTGCACCCTCTACAGGCGATAGCTCTGGATTGAAAGAGGCTGAATTCACGACCACACCGAGGACAAGTTACCCTCTTTGTTGTCTTCAAGAGATCTGGAGTAACACCGAGTTGCCTCATATGCGGAGTCAATACCATCTCCTCATCCTCCTTTTCTGCTGAGAACCATGCTCGTATTTAAATTCTCGGCAGGGAACGACGAATGATACTCATTTTAGACCAGATCTGTGAATTAAGGTCACCTTCCTTCGAATTCAAACGGTTCTGCTTCGCATTTTTCTTAGATGTTGGTTTATCGTTCATCCTAATTCATTTGATCTGATATCAAAATCGGGAGTTAGCACAACCGGCCAGCTCAAAAATGGCTTAAATGGGAGTGAAGCCGATTTCTCTGTCATTCTCAGTCCTTCGATAAGGTCGCTGACAAAACTGCTTGAAATCGCAGCTACCATCTCCTCATCCTTGACAAGTCCGTATGTGCGATCTCCCATGCAGGGAATGTCGATGACAATTTTCTGGCCAGTGAGGACCTTAGCGATCGATGAGCATAGTGTGCCCTGTCCCGTCATATTTGCCAAGATAGCTTCGCCATTCAAGTAGGCTGAGCCTATGATCAGCCTCAGCATCTGAGCAGGCGTCCCATAAATTACAATGACATCTGGGTCAGTCGAGATGATGTCGAGGGGAGCCATCATCAAGGCACTGTATTTCTTCGAATCAAGACCGAGCATCTTAATCGATTTCTGCAAGTTTTCTGCTGCTAATGCATCTCTAACGAATGGAATATTAAGTATGCCGCTTGAAACGCGATCTGGTGCTTTTATCAGACCAATACAAGCTGCCCCAAGTACACATCTAATACCTTCAGATGATGCGCCAATGACTCCATTTTCCCCATAATATCTGGCGATTGCGGCCATATGGCATGGAGCTGTTCTTGTCATGATCTTAATACCCTGGAACATCAGCAAGTCCCGTGCTTCTCGCAACATCTTGATGCCTATCGGTGAACTATTAAGAATGAGGACTTTTTTAAGCTCCGAGCAGATGGATGTCCACTTCTTTTCGTTTGGCATATTTGACAATTCATCAATGAAGTTTTAGAATTGTCGATGATCAATTTGACAATCTTTAAAAGAAATTGGGCATTATTGATATTGCACAAGAGAGGTAACTTTTCCTCTGGTGCGTTCTCAAAAGCATTAATATTTGCGACTTTATATCATGGCCACGTGAATGTGCTGAATAAGTGGAAAATCGCCATTGCTCGGCGGCATCTTTCCTCAAGAAATATTTCCTCAGAATCAAAGTACCCTCTCGAGGAATGGATTCACAATCAGATAAAAAAGGAATTGAAGCACAGCTCTGAGTTTAAGGAAATCCTTGGTAAAAACCGTCTCGATGAGGTCTCAAGGGATGATGTTCGAACATACCAGATTTATCGCTTCAGAAAGCAGTTAGAGTATGTCATGGCGAATAGCGTCTATTATAAAAGTGTCTTGAATAAATTGAACATAGAGCCTAAGAAAATCAAGAGTTATGAGGACCTCACAAAAGTACCTATTACAGAACCGGCGGAAGTTGCCAAGGAGCCCAATCATTTCCTTTGTGTATCTCAAGGCAAGGTGATGCGTGCCTTCACCACCTCGGGCACTTCAGGCCAGATAAAAAGGATATTCTTCACCAGAGATGATATCCTCAGAATCATTGATTCTATCTCTGCTGCCCTCAAGACGGTGGGCATGCGAGAAAATGACGTGCTCCAGATAATGTTTCCGACCATTGCGAGTTGGGATCCAGGTTATATGCTAGATGGTGCCTGCAAGATCGCGGGTCTCCACTCGGTTATCGCAGACATGCTCGATGTGGACGAGCAGATCAAGATCATGCAGGAAGCGAGGACGACAATGATGATTGGACTGACCTCCTTTATTTATAGAGTGACTGTGCTAGCTAGGGAAAAATACGATTTGAGATCGCTTGGCATCAAAGCTATAATCCTGTCAGCAGAACCGTTGCCTGAGGCGATGCGCCGAGAAATCGAATCATCCTGGGGTTGCAAGGTCCTCAGTCAGTATGGACTTACAGAGATGGGCCTTGCGACGACTGTGGAGTGTTTTGCACAAGATGGACTTCATGTTAATGATGCTGATTTTTTAGTGGAAGCTGTTGATTCTCAAAGTCTTGAACACGTAGATTCACGAAAGCCGGGAGAATTGATCATCACAAGTCTAACTTATCAGGGTACCCCTTTGATCAGGTACAGGACCTACGACCTTTCAAGTGTGATCGAACCGCCTTGCTCTTGTGGTTTGAAAACCATAGGAAAAATCGGAAAGATTAAGGGCAGACTTGATATGATGAGGAAGATTGGTATGGGTGAGAAGATCTTTCCACTCATGTTCGACGAGGCAATTCTTAGCGTCCCAAATGTGGTGAATTATGTGGTCTATATCGAGAAGTCTGGATACCGTGATCGACTGCGATTTAAAGTGGAGCTCATTGGAGATAAGGAGCAAGGGAAAAAGAACATCAGGGACGCAGTCGTTCAGATACCAGAGATAAAATCAGGAATCGAAAATGACCTCCTTGAGGAACCAATCGTTGAAATTGTGGAAAGTGGAACTCTTAGTTTTGTACCAAAGATGATGTCAATTGTTGATCTTAGACAGCAGTATAGTTGACGGGAGCGAAGTCTTTCGACGGTTTCATAGCAAGATTGATAGTAAGGTTGCTATTGTCACGCAGGAATTATGAAAGTGGGAATAATCGCGGTGCAAGGTGCGGTACAAGAGCACGTGGAAATGACAAATGTGGCATTCCAACGTTTAGGAATCAAGGGTAATGCCGTCAGGGTTAGGAATCGAAAGGATCTTGATGATATAGATTGTCTCATTATCCCAGGCGGAGAAAGCACGACGATCTCGAGACTGTTGAAGCGACTCAACCTTTTCGACAGGATTGTTGAATTGGGCCAGAGCGGCATGCCGATTATGGGTACATGTGCTGGGTGTATTTTATTGGCTCAAATTGGCGACGATGAAGTTGCAAGAACTGATACATCTCTGCTAGGACTTATGCAGATGGAGGTTGATAGGAACGCTTTCGGAAGGCAACGCGAATCATTTGAAGCAAGCATAGCTATTAAAGGATTCAACAGTCCATTTCCAGCGGTATTTATCAGGGCTCCTGCGATAAAAAGAGTGTGGGGAAACTGCGAAATCCTTTCTGAGTTTCAGCGGATAATCATAATGGCAAGACAAGATAATTTGCTTGGATTAACATTTCATCCCGAGTTATCGGGAGACACAAGAATACATGAAATGCTCATAAAGATGATTTGATGAGCCTCACGCATCTTTAGGCGAATTGACTACTCACTCATTTCCACGAGCAAATCCCAAGGCATCGGGCTCTTGCATGTGATCAATTATCAATAGATCTCCTAATGATATTTAACCGCGTTAGTGTGATTTTGTTGGCAAAGTATTCAATAAAATGACTGGAAGAATGCTATTCACTCCATCTTCCTTATTTTTCATTTCTTAATTGCTTCGATTATTTTTCCGAGTCGAGTCTCGAAATCTCCATTTTCCACGACAGTCCCTGTGACAATTGCATTAGCACCGGCGTTTTTTGCAGCGAAAGCATCTTCGGGTGTCCTAATTCCGCCTCCAACAATAAGAGGTATCGAAATATGTTTCTTGACCTCTCTGATCATTGATACAGGCACGGGTTCTGGTGCACCGCTTCCTGCTTCAAGGTAGAAAAGCTCCATACCCATGTATTGGGCAGCAAGAGCATACGCGATCGCCAGTTCCACGTCGTCCCTTCGAACCAACTCAGCCTGACCTACCTCTCCGACCTTCATTCCTGGTTCAACAATGACATAGCCCATTGCGATTGTCTCAAGTCCCAATTTCTCAATGATCGGAGCTCCCCTCACCTGCTCGCCGATGACATTTCTGAGATTCCTGCTGTTCAACATGCTCATGAAGTATATTGCATCGCAATATCTCGAAATGGCATGTGCTCCGGAGGGGAAATAGATCACCGGAATTTTACACATTTTCTTAATCTCAAGAACAGTCTCGTCGAGATTTTTCTGAGTAACGTCTGTGGAACCGCCGACCATAATTGCATCTGTACCAAGTTGTTCAGCCTTGAAAGCGATATTTGCACTTACTCCTGGATCCTGCTTAGCAGGATCGATCAAAGTCATATGCACGGTTGCATTTTTCATTCGAGACATAAGATACTCTCTGACCTTCATAGGAGTCCACCTACGAGAAATGCAAGAAGCGCTAGTAACATACCTAGTTTCATCAGTTTTTGTCCTCTTCTTGGATTTTGAAATTGAACATATGAGCAGTATATAAAGATTGCATCAGCAATAAGAACAATGTACAAGTACTCAAAACTAAAGATCCCAGAAATAAATGGCTGAAAGCTCAAAGCAACGGCTGCAAATATTGATAGCGCGGCGACGCTGCCGGCTTTTCTAATTCCCATAGTTTTTGGTAGCGTTAGTCTGTCGAAATCTGCTTCCATGTCCTCAATATCTTTGATTATCTCACGCCCTAGCGTTGCAAGGAACGCCATTGATGCAAGTGCCGCGGTTTGTTCAATATGTCTGACAACGGAACCGCCGAGCAGAAATAGAAAGCAGGTCAAAAGTGCGATCAAAAAGTTCCCGCCCAATCCCAATTTCTTCAATTTAATCTCATATAGTATCATTAGAATGATGGCAATCAGGACAATGAGTATCGAAATCACATCGAGGAATACGGCAAAGACTATTGAAATCAGGAAGCAAATAATAGAAACCCAAAGCGCCGTTACTGGCCTAATTTTTCCTGATGGTATTGGTCTTTCAGGATGCGCTTTTCTGTCTATTTCACGATCCATGAAGTCATTGAGGGAATTACCCGCAGCAATAAACGTAAATACAATTATCGAAGCGATGAGTATTTCCAGCGCATATTCGGTAATGGAGATGCCTACACCTACGAGCGCGGCGAGTACTACGCCTAGTACTCCCATCAAACAATTGCCCAATCTTACTAGTTGAACGAAATGCCTCACTTTATGTGAATTTCATTCCCCTGTAATTACTTTTTTTTCTATCGCAATCGAATGCCAAAAAAACATTGGGCAAAAAGTTAATAATAAGAGCATGATAGCGTGCCTGATGGCTCATGTCGATGTGGCTGGCGAAATCGAATCGATCAGATCGATTATTGGACGGTATTTTCCAATCTATGATGTTCGCGTAACTCACGACTCTCTTTCGATTTTTATATCGCCAGATCCGTCAACACTTGAAGAGAATTTTGAGGCAATGCGCCGAGAACTGGGCTCTAAAGGCTATATTCCTTTTCTTCGTCTCCAAGCTGGTGAGTATCTCATCGCTATAGCAAGAAAGCCAGAGGTTAAGTCTCGCGGTCCGTGGCTGAATTTGATTTTGTTGATTATCACCTTTCTAACTACTACGTTCGCAGGTGCCTATTTATGGGCAGGTTACAAGAATGCGGAAACCCTATTTTTAGCTGATAATTTCCTCTGGGGTGCCATCTTCTTTGCTGTACCACTGATGACAATGTTGGGCATGCATGAACTCTGCCACTATATCGCCTCAAAGAAGCATGGTGTTGAAGCATCACTTCCTTTTTTTATCCCATCTATTCCGCCTCTTGGAACTTTTGGAGCGTTCATATCGATGAGAGATCCCGTGCCGAACAGAAAAGCTCTCATTGACATTGGAGTTGCTGGACCTCTTGGCGGACTAGTTGTCGCGATTCCCCTTGTCATTATAGGTCTTTATCTCACAGCCCAGGGCGAGATTCAAACAGGCGAAATAGGAACGGCCGGGGGTATGGCAATAGTTCTTCAGCCGCTATACCAGTTCTTCATGCTTTTTGTCCCAATACCTGACAATGTAGCACTTCATCCTACTGCTTTTGCAGCGTGGGTAGGACTGCTTGTGACTGCAATCAATTTGCTCCCTGCAGGACAATTAGACGGTGGTCACATTGCGAGAGGTCTCCTGGGTGAGAATTCCAGATATTTGAGTTATGTAACACTTGCAGTTCTATTCATCATGTCATTTTTCTATGTAGGTTGGTTTATTTTTGCGGTTTTGATATTCATGCTGGGATTGAGGCATCCAGCACCGCTAAATGACATATCGAAGGTTGATAATAAACGCAGATTTATCGGCATTGCAGCCATTGCGATTCTTCTACTCACGTTTGTTCCGATTCCAGTTGTAGAAATCCCACCAGATCATTCGTACGAGATCATTCTTGTTGATCCAGAATCACCGGTCGTCAATGTCACGCAAGGAGAGGTTGTCGGATTCACCATGTTTGTGAACAACACTGGTAATACATATTTGGATCTCAAATTCTCCGTGACTCAGATTCCCATGAATTGGAGCGCAATAATCTACCTGAGCAATCAATCCAAGGCTAATGCAACAAATATGCTGGAATTTAGAGTCCCCTATGGGATGTCTGCTAATGTGACGATGGAAATCTACGTTTGGGAAGGCGCAACTCCAGGCAAGAGAACGATAGTTCTTGACACTTCGTCTCAGAGCAAATCACAAAGATTGAGTTTCGAAATCAATGTGTCTTGATGAATACACAGTAGTTTCTCGAAAGCGATCTATGGACCTTCTGCTTATGGACTTCCAGCAGTTTCAACCTCTCAGAGGTGCAATTGTGAGGCGAAGGGTAAATAATACATAGTCTCCCTCCTGTGTTCAGAACTTCACAGATCGAATCCAGGGTCCTATTGTAAAGTGTTTTTAGATCTTCCTTTCTCGTTGAAGCTGACCGACCATACGGAGGATCCGTTACGACTGCATCTATTTTGTCAAAATATTGATGTAATCTACCGACGTCGATTGCTTCTAATCTTTCCCAGTTAATTCCAAAGTATTGGAGGTTTTCTTTGCATCCTTCTATCATTTCTGGGGAAATGTCCGATCCGAAAATTTTTGCACCGATGAGCCCTGCCTCGATCAAAACCCCGCCAGTGCCACAGAAGGGATCAAGAATGGATTCCCCTTCATGCAACTCTGCGAGATTGATCATCGCCCTTGCGTATCTGGGGTGCAAAGAAATTGGCGAAAAAAAAGGCCTGAAAGCGACCTTGCGCATATCGTATTGCTTTCTATCAATCACATAGTCTGAAATGAAGAAATGCAGATAATCAGAAATCAAGATGCGGACTTCGACGTCGGGCGCCACGAGATCGACTTTTCTATCTTTTGTCAACACAGCTGCAGCCTTTCTTACAAGCTGATTCGTATCTACTTCGGGCGTGCAATTCTGAAATTTTCTTGCGCGGATGCTTATTGTTCCTGATGGCAACTCTATACTATTTATGAATTCTTGGAAATTATCTGGGAGGCAGGAGCCGAGGTATCTACCGATGCGATGTGAAAGAGCAATGCGATTCGCAATACGATCAGCTCTTCCTCTTGGAAAATTACAAATCAAGTAGCCAGGTCCACGCGCTCCGATTGTGTATCGATCGCATTCGGCTCGCACACAAGCTATTGCCTCTGATTCTGGAAGCGTTGGATGTTCACCTGATAATTCAAAAAAGAATGGCAACTCAGTCACGAACGCCTTCTCCTGAGATTGAGATCACCACCTCTGCCTCCGGCAGATTCGGAGAATCGATCAACCTCGCGATTCTTTTCCCACCCTTGCTCTTCCTGAGGTAGATTCTAAATGTAGCAGTATGCCCGACAATGTGACCGCCAATGGGCCTTGTCGGATCGCCAAAAAATGCATCTGGTTTTGCTGCCACCTGATTTGTCACCGCGATAACTGCGTTGTTTACGTCGGCGAATCTCATGAGGTCATGCATATGTTTATTGAGTGATTGTTGCCTTTCAGCAAGTGCACCACGTCCGATATACTCCGCTCTGAAATGTGCCGTTAATGAATCAACGATCATAAGTCTGATCGGTCGCTCACGT
The DNA here is from genome assembly GCA_038850735.1 of Methanomassiliicoccales archaeon. NCBI lineage: Archaea > Methanobacteriati > Thermoplasmatota > Thermoplasmata > Methanomassiliicoccales > Methanomassiliicoccales archaeon. The sequence continues at coordinate 36,390 of JAWCLO010000008.1, read as the reverse complement.
GCAAGTTCGGAAGCCTTGTCTACGAGTAGCATCTGATGATGCGAATTATATGCCCTTGCCACATGGATCTTCTGCAAAGTCTCTATAGGATCAAGATCAAGTGCTGTTGCCATCTGGACAATTCTTTCTGGCCTAAAAGTATTCTCTGTGTCGATCAGGATGACCTCTCCCTCAAGACCTCCTCTGTCGACGGGCATCGTTGCATTCACCGCGAGCTGAAAACAAAGTTGTGTGTTATGAAGAATCATTGGAATAGATCCGCCAACAAAAGAATGGCCATTTGGAACGACGAAGTCATAAATGTAGTCATCATAAGGAATTCTATTAACGGATGTGACCGTATCGGATGAGATTTTATGGGGTTTATTAAAATTCTCCAAAAGATCTTTGTACGGCGAATCAATCACTCGAATCTTCTGTCCAGGCAAGATTTTTCCGGCACAAATCCAGGTTACCTCTCCATTTATTTCCACGGGAAGTTTATGAATCGCGCTCAGGGCTATATCTCGTCCGCGAAGGGTTTTGATCTCGATTAGCTCGCTGGCTTTTTCCCTGTATAAATAAGAAGCCTCAACGGGAATTATCATTCCGTCGACGAGACCCAAAACTCTGAAATCGTCGGCGCTCACAATTTCGCCGCCACCCTCGTTGTTAATTTTGCCAGATTCTTCTTCACGACGAGCAAACAGATCCTCGATTGATGCGATTTCAGGAGAACCGTCAAGTTCATAAATAACTGGTGTGTCAGCGGAAACGCATTTGCCACTGCCAAACTCCCCATAGAATTCGACTATTGACTGTGTTTCAAAACCTCCGCCCATAAGATCATCAAGGGCTTTTGAACATGAAGTCAGCTTGTGGATGTTTTTTCTTCTCTCAAGGATTTGATCACCTGTCTCAAAACCTCCGATGTCCGCGGCCTGCTTAGCTGCGGCAATGATCTTTGCTGCTGTGCTCTCCCCGATTTCCGCTATTTCAGCGAGAGTTTTCGGAGATTCCACAGCTATGCTCATGAGATCTGTATATCCTGCGTCACGGAGTTTTTCAGCTGTTGCAGGGCCAACACCCGGCAACTCCTCTAATTTCTTCTCGGGCATTGATGCACCTACTAAAACTAATCTCACCCACCTTTATAAGATATACTGCGGGAGATGAATGAAAGTGGGTATATCATAATGGTGCACTAAGGACCAGTTATATCAAAAAAGCTTTATTACTAGTAATTTACGAATAATTCTGTCATGAATATGAATCGGCATTCAGCATACATCATTTGCATTCTATCATCGTTAATGTCACACTTCAATCGTTTTATTACCCTTTAGGGATGAACTTGTATCTTATTTCTCAGGATTGCATTATACGAAGGATTTTTAATCTTCCCCGTGTTAGGGGGTGCAAGATGGCTCGCAAGAAGAAAAAAGAGGTCGTTGAAGAGGAATATGAATTTATTCCTCCTGAATTTGACGAGAAGGCGTTCTTGGAAAATGATATTAGATCAACGAAAACGCTGCTATTGACGACTCTATTTGCTGTTCTGTGTGGCATCATTGCATTTTTACTTGGAGAATTTAATGTACTACTCGGCCTCGTAGTGCTATTCGCAGGAATATTTTTATTAAGGTATTTGCCCATCTTAATAAAAATAAAGCCAGAAGAACTTGACAAGAAAACTCTTTTAGGAAATGGTGTGCTTTTTTTCTTTCTTTTCCTCGGCATCTGGATTCTCCTTATGAATCCACCCTTCAGCGATCATACGAGCCCGCATGTGACAGAGGTCGCCATTTGGTATCAAGACGGCCCCGATTGGGTGAGAAAACAACCGACCGATTTCTCTTTTTCAGGCATCCCCAGGAATGCCGTGATAAATATAACTGCCACAATTGTGGATAACGGCGGTTTAAAATCGGTCAAATTGGAGTTCTCTGGGCAACCTGCAGAGAATATGTCTCTAGCCTCAGGAAACATTTATCAGCTTGAAAAGGATCTATCCAAGTTTACTGGATCGGGTCCCTTTGTTTTTCACATCGTTGCAATTGATGAATCCGATAATCAATTGGTGTCTAATTCCTACAATATATATGTAATTGGGTAATCGATATGATTTCATATCTCCCAGGGCATTCTTTTGTCTAGAAGCATCGTCAATATTCCTTTGAATTCTCTCCTAAATACCATCTTGCCAGAGTATGTCCTGAAAGGCAACTCTCTGAAGTCCTTTCCCAATGAGGTGCACTTAATCTTCTCCTCGATCAGCGAAAGTGCGTGGCAGTATTCGCGTTTTGCAATGACAACAAGCCTACCTCCATCAATGAAGGGTTCGCTGAAACCCCTGCCCCCCCTCCATCTTTCCAGAAATCGCTTAGAATGATCTATCCACATTGGCGGGCCACTGTGTCTTTTGGCAAAGGGAAGATTGATGCTCTCGAGTTCAAATGCAATCAGGATCCTTTTATTTGCGCAGGAATTCTTGTCAATTATTACAAAATCGTGTTCCCTCAGAAGGTTTGCGATGCCCTCTTCGGTCTTTCTAATCTGCGGATATAAATCATCATCAACAATCTCAGGACGATTAAAAGCAACAACAAGAATCGAAGTCCCCCTTTTTTCGATACATTTCCTTATTTCTTTTATCTTCCATTGCTTTCTTTTTCTGGGGAAGAAGAAGCGCTCACTTTTTCTAGCAATGTATTCTCTTGAAGCGTAAATAAATCTGGCAAAAGAATCTACTGAAACTGGTGAGGCAACATTTCTAAAGGGATCAACTGGATCGTAGAATATTAATGGATCTTTGAATTGAGATTCGCTTCGATTTTCTAACCACAGAGTTTCTCCAAATTTCCAGCTTGATGCTGCGTGGATGGTGGAAATAAATGTGGAATACTTCAAAATTAGAAGTTCTACGAGATAGCCAGAGAATCCTTGAATTTTGGCTTCGGCTCCATACACGCCTATACCTTTCATGAACTGCTTAAGGAGACGGACTTCCACCTTTTGTTCTTCCTTCAAATGTTTCTTGATGAATTCCGTGTGAAAGGGCGTTCTGTCAACCGCGCTTTTTATGTTACAAGGATCAAGAACCTTATAACATGGAACAAGATCGACCTCAAAACCACCTATTTGTCCGTGTATGTACGGATGTTCGGCATATCTTTGCTCACCGTTTAGGACTTTTTTTCCTATGTCGAGTCCGATCTTCTCAAGGTCTTTCCGCTCTATGAAGGGTGGAAACATGATGAATATATCGATATCGGGATATGGTAGATACGTATCCTTTGCAACAGATCCGACTAATCGCGGCTCAAGAGGAATTTCATAATCCGTAATCGTTGTTCTGATTCTTTTCATCAAATCAGAGACGACCTTCTCAACCATTTGTCTATGTTTTTCATCTGGGGTAATTTTCCAAGCGATTTCCTTTTCGAGTTCCATACAACGACTCTATATCACTTGAATTGAAAAATGCTTTTGTTTTACAGTATGAAACAGTTATATCAATAAAATCATTCTGAGAAAAATATGAGGGGGGTTTGGCGCCCAGGATCGGCGTGGTGGGGATAACAAAAAAGCTTAGGAGGAAAGTTGAGCCACCGACCCCAAGCGCCTAATTTTGCCATAGCATGCACTGCTATAAATAATTAACTATTTACTTCCCCGAATAAGAATACGATAAGCCGCATATTTTATCGAAAATCGCTCGGTATTCCGATATTTTGGCGAAACCCAAAGTCTGTAATTACTCAGTAAACAGAATGATGTTTTTCATAGCGCATTTAATAACGAACTTCTATCTCTCTTTGGACATCGATCGAAGCATAATCACTCATTGCGCGTGTTAAAACTCCGGACTCTCTTTCAATGTATTCTGCTTGCTTTTCTGGCCCATCATCTAGCACCTTCATACCAAAATGAGTGAGAATCGCGATTTCTGGCCGTATCAATTTCACAAATTCTGCAGCATCTTCTGTATTTAAGTGATAAGTGATTCTAGAACCAAGCGGTCTCGTAACACAAAGTACAAGGATCCGACAGCCGCGATGGAATTCTATTACCTTCTTGTCAATTTCTGTATCGCTAACATACGAAATAATCCCAGACGACGTGTGAAAGCGAAACCCCACAGTAGTTGGATCGCTATGTTTTGTTGGTGTGACTTCCACGGTGACATCTCCTACGGGAATCTCATCTCGAGGTTTAACGGTCTTAACGTTCTTGACCATTGAGAGATGATATCTTGAGATCGCGGGACCGAATCGCCCCTCGCCCTCAATTACGCTCTTGCTAGCAAGAAGGTATCCACGGCGACCAAATCCGCCGCAAGTCATGCCCTCGATAAGTATTTCTGCGTCGCTGTAGTGATCTAAATGACAGTGTGAAACAAGTATGGCATCTGTTTTTGCGGGATCAATAGACAATCTTTTCATCGCGACTATTGCGCCTGGTCCTGGATCTACATGGAATCTTGCACCATCATCTATGTAAATTCCTCCTGTACTCCGTGCCTGATAGATCGTTGCAAAGCGTCCCCCGCCAGTACCTAGAAAAGTTATAAATGTCACCCTTATACCTCTTTTTCTGGTTTTTGACGTATGAATGAAACTCTTTGAAATATGTTTTTCTGAGTCATCTGAATAAAACGCCGTACAAATTTCGAGTTTTAAGATGATACCAAATTTTAATACGCCAGGTCTCGATCTAAGGTTGATGAAAACGGTGATAAGGGACGCCTGGATTGTAACTCAGAATGCAAGGCGAGAAATCCTGAGAGGAGATATTCTCATTGAAGATGGTATCATCAAGCAACTTGGAACGGTTGATTGTTGCGCCGACGAGGAGATTAATGCTCATGGCGACATTGTGATTCCGGGCTTGATTAACACGCATACACACGTTTCGATGTCGATCATGAGAGGTATTGCTGATGATATGACTTTCGAGGAATTTCTGTCTAAAGTCTTCGAAATAGATAGCCGTCGTACCTCTGAGGACATTTATCTAGGAACCAAACTCGGATGTCTTGAAATGATCCGCAGCGGTACGACAACCTTTGTAGATTTGTACTATTCAGAAGATGTAATAGCAAAAGCAGTGCAAGAAATGGGATTGAGAGCAGTTCTTTGCTGGGCCGTGCTGGATGAAGAATTTACAACTCAAAAAGGGCGTCCGATGGATAATTGTAGACATTTTTATGAGAGTTTCCGAAGCATTTCTTCGAGAATTACTCCTGGAGTCGGGTTGCAGGGCGTTTATGTTTGTTCAGAAAACACGTTTACTGAAGCGGGAGAATTTGCGAGAGAAAACGAACTTCTTCTACACTTTCACCTATCAGAGACTCGTAAAGAGGTCAATGATCACAAAAAGAAAACTGGCATGCGTCCAGCAGAATTTTTGGAGTCTATTCATTTCTTTGACTCGCGCTGTCTAGCAGCTCACTGTTGTTGGCTCACAAGAAATGAAATAAAGATCTTAGCAAGGCACGGCGTTAGTGTTTCAACTTGTCCAGTATCAAATATGAAGCTTGCTACAGGTGGCGTAGCCCCAGTTCCAGAGATGATTGCTGAAAGAGTGAATGTGTCGATAGGAACCGACAGCGCAACTACAAACAATTCTCTTGATATGTTTGGTGAAATGAAAGTTCTTTCACTTCTTCAAAAGTCTAGTCGATGGGATCCCGCTATTCTGAAAGCGCAACAGATTTTAGACTGCGCAACGATCAATGCAGCTCGGGCAATTGGTCTTGGAGACAAGATAGGATCGATTGAACCGGGTAAGAGCGCCGATATCGTAATAATTGACGGCGCTGCTCCTAATCTTCAGCCTGTTCGATTATCAACTCTTATTCCTAATTTGATATATTCTTCTTCACCAGCAAATGTAAAGACACTAATTTGCGATGGACATATTCTTATGAAGGATTTTGTAATTAACGTAGCTGACGAAGCTCATATCACCAAGCAAGCATCATATGTTGCAGAGAAGTTATTAGGTTAGGTAGTAAATCGATGATTGAAGTAAAAAGTCCCGACTCCCGGATTTGAACCGGGGGCCTGCTGATCTCAGCGGCTTTGCAACCGGCAAGCCGGTAACCCACTACAGTCAGCCGCTCTAGCCAGACTGAGCTAAGTCGGGATGTTTCAACCTAATTATCGGTTTCCTATTTAGAATTTTGTTCTGCTTAAAGCTCGATCCTTAAGGCTGGGAGTCTAGTTATTATCAAGAGCAAAGGATGATAATATTTAAATACAATGGTCGTGATATCTTTTTGTCAGACAAAGGAGGTCGTTTGTACCTCTCTGGATCTCCGGTGCGAGGATGGTTGAGCAAGATCTTGAAAAAATAACAATTCGGCTTCCTGCTAGATACATCAGAGCACTCGATTTCCTCGTAAAAGTCGATGATTTCCCCTCGCGCTCAGAAGCGATACGAGCTGCAATTAGGGACTTCATTTACGGGCGCGTTGACCTAGTAATGGATAAAATCAAGAAAATGGAAGAGGCCGAAAAGACTCTCGCCGCTATGGAGATCTTCGAGGAACGATACCTCAACAAATAGCCTGTGAGAATGGGATGGGATGCACATTCTCAGATAAGAGGTCACTATTACCTCCCCCCTTTTTATTTTTTTAACGTGGAGACGAATAATTTAATTCATGCATAATAATGTCTGAAAACCCAGACACGGCACGCCTTTGGCATTTATTTTAATCGAATCACTTAATGATATCGTTGCCGACGCGGGTATTTCTTAGTTTAAGGAATCCTTGGTTTACCCTATGTATCCGAGGTCTTCGCGTTTTGGTTCGGGTGGCGACTCTATTTCCCGTATCTTTGAGGTTATAAGATCGATTTGTTCGGCTTTATCCTCAAGCGCGCTGAAATCGATATCGACGTTAAGTACTTTCGCAAGAACCCGCAGTACTACTTCAGCACCCTTTGGATCAACAAAGTAACCAGACGTTTCACCCATGAGACAGACCGCTCTTATACCGTGAATCTTCCCTAGACCGAGCAACAGGCCACTAGCCCCGACTATGCCGCTTCCTGGCTCTCCTTTGGCGAATACAACGCCGTATTTTTTCATCTCTTCAACTAGCTCCTTGTCCGTCGCAGCACCGAGAACACGAGGCTTTTCAACCATCTTTCCAACTCCATACCCGCCAAGTGTGAAGATTTTCTTCACACCATACTTTTTGGCTATTCTTAGAATGTGATCGGAAAGCTCGTATTGACCTTCTGGGGTGAGACCTTGGTAATCGCCAACAAGAATGATCAAATCAGGTCGCGCACTATTGCCCTTGCTGTAGTACAACTCATTACCGACTAATCTGATCAAACCCTCGTCATCTACGAGAACTTGCGGCGGGAAGAATTTCGAGTAAATTTCTGCAAATTTCACGGCCCCCAGCTGTTCCAACAGATGTTCTGCTGCGAGTTTTCCCACATTGCCAACTCCTGGCAGTCCTTCGACTAGTATTGGGTTTTCGAGGACCGGATCCTCGTAGAATATTGTTTCAATGTACTCCGTAACCATCACCTCTTTCCTTTCTCAGTCGTCTCCTATAGTTCCCATATTTGTCCTCGGGAGAGAATTTGGGTGGTGTCGCAATAACACTCATTGATCCACATCGCGGACATGATTCTTCGAGAGTATATTCCTGACACTTTAGACACTTTCTAAGCGAAGTTTTCATTATTAATTTTTCCCCTTAATCATTCTCCTTAGTTTCACATTCATATCTTCGTTCGTATTAATTTAACGAACAAAAGCTAATTATTTCGTTTCCCGATGGAATACTCCTTGTCCACCTGACTGTTTTATCGTGGTAACTATTTTTTCACTGATCCTTTTCATTTCTTCTTCGGCACTCCTATAGTCAGGTGCGGTAATTACAATTCTATACCGTGGCGCACCAATATATTGAATTTTAACGTTTTCTTTTGCCAGATCGAGACCTGCGAGAAGTGCACCCCTGATTTTGTCGACTCCATCTGGTAGCGGACAAGTCAACTCAATTTGCCCATCAATTTGAACGAATGGTGGCACAATATTCTCCTTAGCGATTTCGATGAATGTGGAAGTCCAAGATCCTTCGAACCCATTCTCAGCTAGTGACTTGGGATTAATTGCACATTGTTCAAAGGCACCATAGAGACTCCCAAATTTCTCAATGAGCTTGTATCCGAATTCCTCATAACACTCTTGGACATTTTTACCCAAACGCTCAGCAACGATTTCCATGAGTTTCTCCGCTTTCTTCTCATTTTTCCATTGCTGGATCTTCTCCCTTCTTTGATGCTCATTGACGGATTTCAATGAAAGATCGATATGCCCCTTTGAAGGATCCACGCCGAGAACCTTGCACACGACTTTCTGCCCCTCCCGAACGTAATCGCGTATATACTTGATCCACCCGGTTGCCACATCTCTTACGTGGATAAACCCTTCCTTATTGTCATACTCATCGAGTGTTACAAATGCACCAAAATTCTTTACATTCTGAACTGTGCAGACGACAAGCTCGCCTTCCTCAGGGTACTCGCTTATCCTAACCATTAATCAACCACCCCGAGCAGCTCGCCTCTGATATCGCCCTTACCTCCAGTGGGTCTGATCAATACTGATCCACAGACGAGGCAGACAACGTTGGTAGATGGCTTCTTGAAGGCGATCTGCTCGTTACCGCAATCAGGGCACTTGATTTTTATAAATTTACCCGTCCTGACGTCAGCCATAGGTATCACTCCGCCAGCTCAAACTTTTTGGCTCTAAAGCATGGCCTCTGATGTGCCTTTTTACAAGTCTTGCATCGGTACCTTAATGCGATGCGCTTCGTAGGTTTTTCACGACCTTCGGGTTTCGGTCTTGGAAAACCCCCATATCCAGATGTTGCCTTCCTAAATCTTCTCTGCCCCCATTTAAGTTCGCTTGCCTTCCTTTTCTTAACTCTTTCAACCTCGTGATCTGTATGGGTCTTACAATGAGGACAGTAAGTCCTGATGATTCTGGGCATTTTCATGAGTATTCACCTTGGGCGCAAGTGCCCTAATACTCAACATATATATAAAATCTTATTAGAAGACAAGAAGGAATGATCATCTGGCTTTCAATGCATGTACCAATGAAATTCTGATCCATATAAATTTTTCCAGTTTGTGAATTGAAGACTCGAAAGGAGAGTAAATTTGAATCAAATTTAGAAATAGAAAAGAATATATATGATTCGAATAATTAAAAAATGAAGATTATGGTGGAAAGAGGCTTCAGTAAGGAAGATGAGATGCTTGTTGAGCTTCTGACGAATACTGGTATGCCGAAAAATGTTGCGAAAACACTCGCTTTTCTTAGAAAGAAAACTGAAACTACGTCTGTTGAGATTGAAATGTCGACAGCCCTACGACAGCCCGAAGTCTCGATTGCTATGCAGGAGCTTCGTCGAAGAAAATGGGTGACAAAAAGGGATATTAAGAAGGAGGGTAAGGGCAGACCTATTCATGCGTACCGCTTAGCAGTACCCTTCGAAAAGATTGTTGAGATGATTGAAAGGGAAGAGAAAAAACGGATTGAGAAAATTGAACAGAATGTCAATCAATTGAAGCAGCTCGTCATTGCAGCCCCTGAAGGGATAATAAAGGGCTCCGAAACTTCTTAAAAATCGACTTTAGTCAACTGCTCCGATCAACGGAATCTTACGAGGACACCTTGCTCAGTTCCAATTATTATTTTTGTCACAATGTCTATGAAAAGTCCCGTTTCTACAACTCCTGGAATGGATTTCAACCGTTTTTCTAAATCTCCTGGAGTTTCTATTCTTCCGAATTTGCAATCATATATGTAATGTCCATTGTCCGTAACGAAGGGTTTCTCCCCTCCCCTTAAATATGCAATGCATCCGAGCTCTTCCAGCCTCTTTTTTGTATGCTTGTGGCCAAAAGGAATGACCTCAACTGGCAACGGAGACTTCGTTCCTAATGCAGAAACGAGTTTCGTATCATCAACGATTATAACCTCCTGCCGCGATAAATGCGCTACAATTTTCTCACGGAGCAAAGCACCGCCGAGACCTTTTATTAGTCTAAAATCAGGATCAACTTCATCGGCTCCATCGATAGTGACATCAATGTGATCTACGTCGTCGATCGACATCAACGGAATGCCTAAGCACTGTGCGATTTTTTCCGTTTCGATAGATGTTGGTACACCTACAATATTGAGCCCGCGCTTGCAGAGCTCACCGATTCTTTGCAGCGCATAATATGTGGTACTCCCAGTTCCTAAACCAACTATCATACCGTCTTTAATCTCCTCAACAGCCTTCAACGCGGCTATCTCCTTCTTGTTCATGATATCAGTCCCCAAAATTCAAGCGAACCAACTTCTCAATTCTTTGTGCGATATATTCATTGATGCGCTTGCCCACTTCGACGGATGCTTCACTGGGATTACCAACAATACCCTGGGGATAGCAGGTTTCTGGGTTTCTAACAATCATGAAATTCTTATCGATGAATGTCCCCTTGACGTGTGTTTCTTTTACTAATTCAGGTCTTATTGCGAGAACTCTAGCTGTTTCGACAAAACCGCCGTGTCCATCCTTGTTGTTGCATCCAAGCTCGCAAGTTATTTCTTTGGCAAATTCGTAATCAGCGACGAGCATTAGTTTAAGATCAAATGATTCGACCGCTTGTTGGCAAGCAAGTCTGAGAGCTGCCATATGCAATACACCAGCGTGCCCGCTTATAACGACAATTTTATTTATCCCATTCTTTGCAAGCGATGAAATAACGTCAAAGACGAGATTACGGAGCGTTTCAAACTCTAATCCGATCGTTCCCGCCATGTTCTTGGTCGAACTATGATACCCGTATTTTATCGACGGAGCAACCAGTCCGTTCAATCTGATTGCTAGCATTTCTGAAATTGCCTCTGGCTGAAGCGAATCTGTGGAAAGTGGTAGATGTGCTCCATGCGCCTCTGTTGCCCCGATAGGAAGAAAAACTATCGGATCCCTTTTTATGATCTCTCTGAATTCACAACTGGTCATGTCCTCAATTCGCACGTTTCTCACCTTTCTTGGAATCAAGATCAATCAATGGACAGCCGCAGACAGGACATATCTTCTTTGACAGAGAATCTATGTCGAATCTTTCTTTCAATTTTCGATCGATTTCATCGATTTTTTCTTTCTTTATCGATTTCTCGCAGCGCGGACAATAGTACATTATTAGAGGCATCAGAAATGATAGTAATTAAAATTCTGCCTGTGGGATTGCAATCAGCTCTGGTCGATTTCCGATTGTAGGGAGAAAGTGCTAAGGTGCGAATAGAAGAAATGTTGAAATTGAGGAGAATTAATGGTAATCAATAATGAAATTTGCATCGTTATTTTCGGGTGGAAAAGATTCTACGTTCGCCACCTACCTCATCGAACAGCAGGGGCATGTTGTTGAGTATCTTATTGGCGTTGTGCCTACGGATCCACATTCGTGGTTATTCCACACGCCAAATCTCCAGCTCTTGCCGCTCCAATCACGTGCAATGGAGAAACCTCTTATCATGGTGAAGGGTGGCAAAACTGAAGAGGAAGACTTGCTTGCGCTCAAATCAGCCCTCCAAAGCGTAGAAGTGGACGGAATTGTGACCGGTGCTATTGCATCGGAATTTCAGTGGGAAAGAATCAATAGTGTATGCGAAGAACTCGAAATTCCAATGTTATCACCCCTCTGGCGGAAAGACGAATATATGATTGTTAAGGAGGAAATCGAAGCTGGTATTAAGTCGATCGTGGTAAGTGTATCGTCGGAGGGTCTTGACAGTTCCCATCTTGGAATAGAAATCGATGATTCTTTCTTGGCATTTCTCAAAATGATTCACGACCGCTTTGGCGTTCATATTGCAGGAGAGGGTGGAGAATATGAAAGTCTCGTGCTTGATTCACCACTTCATAAGGCACCATTGCAATTGCTTGAAATCTCTGAGGAAATTGGTCGCGATCATGGCCGTCTAATCGTAAAAGAAGCCGTCCTGGGAGAAGCGAAATGACTCCACATAGATTCAATGTAAAGGATAGAAATAAGCTTGATGAAAGTTGGCGCTGGCGCATCCAGCCTGCTCAAGAGATTATAGATAGGGCTGCAATAAATGGATCTGAAACATGTTTAGACTTGGGATGCGGAATTGGATACATTTCGATCCCGCTCGCAGCCCGCGGCGCGAATGTAATCGCCTTGGATATCGAGAGGATCATGCTTGATACCCTCTTGAAGAAAACCCCCTCAATGTTGAGAGATAGGATAATTCCCCTCTTGTGTAAACTCCCCCTCCTGCCATTGAAATCAGCTGTAGTCGATCATGTAGTAGCGGTCAATGTTGTCCATGAAGTCGATGCTAAAGAGTTGTTGGTTAACGAAATCGCTCGGGTTCTGAAATCTGGTGGAAGAGTTAGCGTTGTTGATTTTCAAAAGAAACCTGCATCTTTTGGTCCGCCCCTGCACGAAAGGCTTTCTTTCGAAGAGATGCTAAATCTATTCTCTAGGTTCTCATTAAAAGCCCGATTTATTTTTGATGAATTCTATCAGTTGGAATTTTCAAAGTACTAGGTAGTTCTCAAGAACCATCAGCTAACTTTGCGACTTCAAAAAGAATTTTGTCGTAATCGGGCTCAAAGGATGGATCTTCTGCAATCCAAACGTATCTTATGATGCCTTTGGAGTCGATAATGAAAATCGCTCGATTAGAATAGCCCTTGAGGTATCCTTCTTCTCCGCACAGGACACCGTATTTTTTTGAGATACTCCCATCAAAATCGCTTAGCAGAGGAAATGGAATTTTCAAATGAGCTGCCCACGCACGATGGCTGAAGATGCTGTTTGTGCTGATTGCAAGGATTCTCGCGTTATGCTCGAGGAATTTATCATACATATCGCGAAAAGTTCGAATTACCACATTACACATCATTCCCCAGTCCGAGACGTAGAACATGAGCACAACTGGACCGCTACCCAGTATGCTTTCAAGCTTTATTTTTTCCTCTATAGTCGAGGGTAGTTCGAATCTGGGGGCGCTCATACCGACTCTTACTTGTTCATTGGCCATAGATCATTCAGGCTTGCATGATCTTCTTTCTTATTGAAATGACTTTTGGCTTGTATTATCGGTTGATGTGTTGAAGGTAGCTTTCGCTATGAATAATCCTCATCCAGTAGTTAGATTTGATAAAATTTCTGTTATTGATTTTTCCTAGCGATAGTTTAATATGCGATGTGCACCCATTTTTTTTCTAAACTCGCTCATTCATAATTTGGGCACTGCGAGTTTTGCTTAGCGGGTGATAGAATCATGAAGTATGATGTAAGAGAAATTTCAGACTCCGTTTATTGGGTTGGTATTAAAGATTGGTGGCGACGATTATTTGATGCATTAATACCCTTACCACATGGCACTTCATATAACGCGTACCTCGTCAGGGGAGAGGAAAAAATCGCGCTTATTGACACCGTGAATCCTGGTTTTGAAGAACACTGGGCTGCAAAAATAGGGAGTCTCGTCGACATCTCGTCAATCGATTATGTCGTCATGAATCATGCGGAACCAGATCACGCCGGCGGTATTCCATTCATCATGCAGGCAGCGAAGAAGGCTAAACTCATTGCGACTGAAAAAGGTGCCAAAGCCGCAGGAATTTACTATGGTGTTCCACCAGACAGGACGATTGTTGTGAAAGAGGGTGACCAGATTGATCTAGGTGGCAAGACGCTCAGATTCATTGATGCTCCGTGGCTTCACTGGCCTGAAACCATGTTTACATATCTTGAAGAAAACAAAGTGCTCTTTCCCTGCGACTTCCTGGGAATGCATACTGCTTTTGGCTTCTACGACGATGAGGTAGATCAGCTTCCATCCATTGCCAAGCGTTATTTTGGAGAAATCATGATGCCGTTCAGGAAAATGGGGCAGAAAGCACTCGAAAAAATCGAAAAGATTGAGGTGGACTTAATAGCTCCCAGTCACGGGCCGATTCACAGGAATCCAAAGAGAATACTTGAATATTATAAGAAATGGACGGCTGGAGACACAGAGAAAAAGGTACTCGTTGTGTATGCCTCAATGTGGAATTCAACTGCAGCAATGATCGATACGATGGTAGAAGTGTTACAATCAAACGGCATCAATGTAAGACTCTACAACATTGCGAATTCTGACATAGGGAATATTGCAGAGGATTTGGTCGATTCTAGAGCTATCGTACTCGGGGCACCTACGGTTCTTGGCGGACTTCATCCAGTGGCACTTTATATTGCGATGCTTACTAAGGCTCTAAAGCCACCTGCAAAATTTGTAGCCGTTTTGAGTTCATACGGTTGGGGAGGCGGTGCGGCTAAGCAAGCTATGGAGATATTTGAACCAACAAAGATTGAGTTGGTAGGTGCAATCGAGATAAATGGGCCTCCAACTGAAAATGACCATGAAAGTGTCGTCCAGCTTGCGGAAAATCTAAGTCGGAAGATTATAGCTCAAGAGTAAGCATAATTAATCATTAAAAAATAACATAAATTTTATTTGTCAAAATTCATGGAATTTTTTCCGAATATTTCAGAATTCATGATTTAATCGAATTACCGTTTATAAATTGACTATTGATAGGTTGCGCTATAAAATGAGGGCAACAAAATCACAATACTAAAATTCAGAGCTCCCTCTTGATTTAATACAATTATTGCCTACTTGCTTTGTTCAAAAGTCACTAATCTTATTCCGCAATCGACCTAAGCGTTTCGAGGCGGGTTAATCGCGATTTGAAAATTTTAGTAAGTTCTCAGGTTCTTAAATAGATGATAACTGCAATTTGATCCGATATATTATTCATTTTTACATTATCTAGTCGTATATTTGCAATATAATTCATTAAGATAGCAGATATATATTACTTTGTATAATCATCTACACATGTTCAATTTAATTGTACATGATGAAATTAAATATCGCAAGAAAGTTGGAATGCAGCGACTGAATAAATCGAACAAAAAAGTAGTATTGGGGCGAGCTTTATGAAACGTGGCTGGCTCAATTATACGCTGATTGCCCTGCTCGGTATCTCCTTTCTTGTCCTAATGTGTCCAGTCGTATCGGCCGAAGGAAATCAAGTGGATGAAGCGGACACCGCATGGATTCTAGTGTCAACGGCACTTGTTTTCATAATGTCACCGGGTGTTGCTTTATTTTATGGTGGAATGTTGCGAAAAGAAAGTGTACTCTCAATATTGGCCCAATGCATCCTTGTTATAGGCATAGTCACAATCGTTTGGGTCGTCGTCGGTTATTCTTTGGCATTTGGACAGGACGTAAGCGGGGTTATAGGCAATTTAGACCACGTCATTTTGTTGGGAGTTGGCCTGCAACCGAGTGGAATCTACGCGACTTCCATCCCGCATCTCGCATACATGATTTTTCAATGTGTTTTCGCAATTATTACTGTCAATTTGATTCTTGGTGCAATTGCAGAGCGCATGAGATTACGGGCCTTAATAGCATTTGTTATCTTATGGACGCTCATCGTGTATGTCCCGATAGCTCACTGGGTGTGGGGAAACGGAGGATGGATAGGTAAGTTAGGTGCCTTGGATTTTGCCGGCGGTACGGTTGTTCACATTGCATCAGGGGTTTCAGCTCTCGCAGCAGCGCTGGTACTTGGAAAGAGATACACTATCGGACACGGTATCGAAGTGCCGCACAACATTCCAATGGTTGTGCTTGGAGGTGCGCTCCTTTGGATAGGATGGTTTGGATTTAATGCTGGGAGTGCACTTGCTGCAAACGAAATTGCTGTAAATGCCTTTGTTGTAACTCAAGTTGCTGCGGCAACTGGAGCGATTACATGGGGATTCATTAGTTGGTTGCACATGGGCAGACCAGGAGTGTTGGGATTAATCACCGGTGGCGTTGCAGGGCTTGTCGCAATCACTCCGGCAGCTGGGTTTGTCGATGTTGCTGGATCTATTATCATAGGAATCGGGGCAGGCATTTCTTGTTATCTAGGCATAATAGCAAGGCGAAAAATTGCAGTGGATGATGCGCTTGATGTATGGGGAGTACATGGTATTGGAGGAACCTGGGGAGCATTAGCTACAGGCATCTTCGCGACCACTGCGGTAAATTCTGCAGGAAATGATGGGCTAATCTCGGGTAATACTGATCTGTTCATGGCTCAAGTGATTGCGATAATTTCCGTCTGGGTATATTCATTCGTTATGACATTTGTTCTGATGAAAATGATTGGTCTATTCACACAGATTAGATTGACCAAGGATGAGGAGAGAATAGGTGCGGATATTATTCAGCATGGGGAAAGTGCGTATTCGTAATAATGGAGGTTGGTGATGAAGAAAATTGAGGCGATAATCAGGAAAGAAAGATTTGCATTAGTAAAAGAGGAACTCGAAAAAACAGGAATTCCAGGGCTAACAACCTACGAAGTAAAAGGTAGGGGCCAGCAGAGAGGTCTTGAATTTTCGCATAGAGTGGGAACCTATCGCATTGATCTTCTTCCGAAAATTAAGATCGAAGTTGTCGTAGCTGATAGTGATGTCGATCGAATAATATCGTCGATCTGCAGAGCTGCGAGAACTGGTGAAATCGGTGATGGTAAAATATTCGTTCTTCCAGTTGAAAATGCCAAGAAAATTCGCACTGGTGAAAGCGGAGAAATCGCGATCGCAACCGTTTCAAGCTATACAGGTCTAGAACAAGAAAAATCAGTACCAAGGGGGTGAAATCTGTGAAAAAGATCGAGGCTGTACTGAGACCCGAAAGGCTTGGGCATGTGAAGAATGCGTTGGAATCAATTGGCATATCAGGCATGACAATTCTTGGTGTGGTAGGAATTGGTGAGCAGAAGGATTTCAAACAACAGTGGAGGGCCTATGAATATTCTCAAGCGGGAGTACCCAAGGCGAAACTTGAGACCTTTGTGAAGGATGAGTTCGTTTCAGCGGCTTGTAGCGAGATAATGAAACACGCATGGACAGGGAATGTAGGTGACGGCATAATTTTTGTCTCACCCGTTGAGAGAGCAATAAGGATACGTACGGGAGAAGAAGGAGAGGATGTACTGTGAGCCCCCAAATAGAGGTTTGCAAGAATCTTGATTATGAAATCGGTGAAATAGCGCCTAGATATTTCTTGAAAGTGGATCTTGGAGATATTGTACCCGGTCGTTCTGCATGTCTTCCTGTATACTGGAAGCCAAACAGTCTACATCCCTTATTGAAAGAAATTTATTCAGTAGAAATTGCGGGATACAAGATCGAAAAAGGAAATCTCCAGATGTTGCTTGGGGCCGTTAATGAAGCAATCGAGCTGCTCAAGGGACAGGGCACTCTTCCATACTACTCACTCATCATTCCGACTGGAACAAGATTCCCAATATATCTAAAAGGCGACAAATTAACAATAGAAATAAATGAAAGGCTTATTACTGGGTCTGATATCGGCGAGGTATTCGAAAAATGCACAAATTATTTACTTTCGAAAAAGATCATTTCATCCGAGGCTGAAGTCACCCTCGGACTTTTTCTCTGGGCTGATTTATCTTTGTATCTTACAGCGATGGTTATTAGAGACGCACGAAAGAGAGTGTGGCTTCCAATATTCTCGCACAAAGACTTTGTGGGTATAAGGTCTTTGATATTCGACGTCGTAAACAAACCATCACAAAGATTTGAAATTTCTGAATTGGCTAAGCTCTGGTATGCGGTGAATTCATTCTTGAATCAGAAGCACTCATTTTCTCCCAATATGGTCCTTTATGCGGACAGAGTGGATGATTTCTTTTGGAAAGAGTTGAAAAAAACTCTTTTGAGTACAGAAGCCTCGTTGGGATACTACAGCGAGGGTAAGCGCAATATCATCCCCGTATATAAGATCGACAACATCCTTTTGGGAGCTGAAAGACCAAGGATCTACGTTGGGGAGGACTTGGAAAAGCTCCGGAGTAATGTGACGAGGATTCTCAATGAATTGGGAATTGTTAGCGGTTCAGCTTCTGTTGAATTAGAGCAAATAAGGAGGGAATCAGCGTGATTGATTATGGGTTTATAGGAGGAATTTTAGCCATATCTGCCGTGTTAGTACTGGTATGGGCTGCGAAATATACAAAATGTGGGCCTAATGAAGTACTTATAATCTCTGGTAGAAAGAGAAGAATACGCGATAAAGCTGAAACGAAGACTACTGGCTTCAGAATAGTTAAGGGAGGAGGAACATTTGTTTGGCCAATTATCGAACAAGTGCGCAAAATGTCACTGGAACTAATGAATCTCGAAGTACGCACGCAGGATGTTTATTCGATCCACGGTGTCCCTATTACAGTGGAAGCCACAGCACAAATTAAAATTCGAGGAGACGAACCATCGATAATAATGGCAGCCGAGCACTTCCTGTCAAAGTCCAGAGATGATATTTTGAAAACAGCCTATAATGTAATAGAAGGACATATGAGGGCGACGATAAGCGCTTCCGTACCAGAAGAGATCTATCAAAAGAGAAAAGAATTTGCAGAAAAGGTCAAAGTTGCTTCAACTTGTGATTTAAGCAGAATGGGACTAGAGATCTTATCATTGACTATAAGAAGCATTACCGACTCTCAGGGATATTTGGATTCCTTGGGACGTCCAAAGATCGCTCAAGTAAAACGTGACGCTCTTATAGGAGAAGCAATAGCTGAAGAGGAAGCTAAGAGAGTTCGATACCAAGCGGACATTAATATAGAATCGGCAAAGAGAGATTATGAGGTGAGAAAGGCTGAACTCGATGCGGAAATCGCGCAGAAAAAGGCAGCATCCGATTTGGCATACGAGTTGCAGAAATTCAAAACAGAACAACTTGTTAAAGAGGAAGAGATTCGTGTGGGAATTGTAGAAAAGGAACTCATGGCAGCGCTCGCAGAAAAAGAAATTGCGAGAAAGAGGCTAGAACTAGCAGCAGAAATCATTGAACCTGCTGAGGCCGAAAGGATAAAGACTGAAAAGATAGCAGAAGCCGATAAAATCAAGATGCTTAGAGAAGCAGAAGGTAAATCCGTGTTTATAAAGAGCACGGGTATCGCCGAGGCCGATGTAATCCGGGAGAAGGGAAGATCTGAAGCAGAAACAATGGAGAAAAAAGCAAACGCTTGGAGGCAATACAACGAAGCCGCCATCGCTTCGATGCTCATCCAAATTATGCCCGAACTCGCAGAGGCGGTTGCAGCTCCGCTATCAAAGACTGATAAAGTCATCATTATCTCAAACGACGGAACTACAGCAGGTGCGAATAAGCTTACTAATGACATTACAAGAATAATTTCCCAATTGCCTGTTGTAGTAGAGTCATTGACTGGTTTGAAACTTGAAGATATGATAAAGAAATTGCCTGCGCTAGGTGGCGCATCATCGGGATTATCAACAAATCCATCAAAGACGCGGAGTGATGAAGTTTGCTCGAAAAGCGATTTCACTTGAGAGATGAAAAAGCTCCTGCAGAGAAGCCGAAGATATCCCACATCCTATCTCTCTGCGAAACGGGCGAAATTAAGATGGTAGATTTTAAATTTACAGATCTCCCAGGGACACTGCAACATATAACAATTCCTTCACAACGGTTAAATACTGGATTGCTTGAGGAAGGGATAGGTTTCGATGGATCCAGCATAAGGGGTTTTGCAGAAATTCATGAGAGCGACATGATACTTATTCCAGATATTAATACTGTCTTTATCGATCCAGTTTGCAAGACACCCACAGCATCCTTCATCTGTAATGTATTTGATCCAGTCACAAAGGAACGATACTGGCGTGATCCAAGGTATATTGCACAGAAGGCAGAGAATTATATGAAATCAAAGGGCATAGCTGACTCGGCGTTCTTCGGTCCAGAAGCAGAGTTTTTCGTTTTCGATTCCGTTAGATTCGATCATAACCAAAACTCTGGATATTATTTCATAGATTCACATGAAGGTGCATGGAATTCAGGACGCGAAGGATCAAATCTGGGATACAGGCCCCGGTACAAGGAGGGTTATTTTCCAGCACCGCCGATAGATTCTTTGATGGAGTTCAGATCAGAGGCTGTCTCGAAATTGACTGCAGCAGGAATTGATGTGGAGGTTCACCATCACGAAGTAGCAACTGGTGGTCAATGTGAAATCGGCATAAAATTTCAGTCGCTTGTAAAAATGGCAGATCACCTTGTGTTATATAAGTACATCTTGAAGAATCTCGCAAAGGAGCAAAATAAGACAGTGACTTTCATGCCAAAGCCACTCTTTCAAGATAATGGATCTGGAATGCATGTTCACATAAGCCTATCAAAGAATAACGTGAATCTGTTTTATGACGCAGAAGGCTATGCCCAATTAAGCCTCATCGCAATGTACTTTATTGGCGGATTACTTACCCATTCCCCAGCGTTACTTGCCCTTACTTCTCCTACCACCAATTCCTATAGAAGGCTTGTTCCGGGCTATGAGGCACCCGTGAATCTTGTATATTCTCAGAGAAACAGAAGTGCAGCGATAAGAATCCCAGTATCATCGCAGAATCCGAAATCGAAACGCATCGAGTACAGACCTCCTGATCCAAGTTGCAATCCTTATCTTGCCTTTGCTGCCATATTAATGGCCGGAATTGATGGAATAGAAAGGCGGATAGATCCTGGCGAACCACTGGATGTTGATATATTTGAATTATCAAAGGAAAAAGCGAAAAAGATAAGGACTGTCCCAGGTTCTCTCGATGATGCTTTGAACGCACTTGCGAACGATCATGAATTCCTATTGAAAGGAGGTGTATTTACAAAAGATTTGATTGATACCTGGATCGATTATAAATTAAGAAAAGAGTATGATCAAGTCAGGCTACGACCACATCCCTACGAGTTTGTTCTTTACTATGATGTTTGAGCCGCTGAGAATGATTTTTTGTATCCTTGTTTATTTTTCTCTTTTCCATATCTTATTTTGATTGTGAATGACTCTCAAATTGGAATTCGCTTCAGGCTAATTAACCTAGGAAAATACGATTTATAAGCAGGTAACAAATCGGAGCTTCATTATTCACTATCTATAAATTTTAGCCAGCTCCAATTTATTTATTATTTCTTATATATGATCAAATTCATTGCTGTTTAATTCATAAGTCTGGTCAATTTGAGATTTTAATGAAGGTAAACAAAGAATCTAATCAAGAAGAACATAACTGGAGATTTTTTGTAAATTCCGGCATTAATTTCCATGGAGTTCTTCCTTTCTTTCCAGTTTATTCAAGCGATTATGAGCGTATTCAGATGGATGGTGTAACCAGCTCTGAAAGCATTTATATAAAATTTAATGCTAATTACTAACTCATGGAAAAGGAAGACGCAATGCTTCAGGAGCTGAAGAAGATAAGGGAAATTCTTGAACCGAAACCTGCACCGCCGCCTCCGAAGGGTCTACGGGCCGAATTCAAGGATTTTATATCAAAATATAAGGTTCTCGGGCTTGCTGTTGCCTTCATTTTGGGTTTGTACCTTGGTGTATTGGTTCAATCGCTGGTTAAGGATCTTCTGATGCCGCTCATTGGTCTTGTGCTTCCTGGTATAGAGAATCTTTCGACGCTAACATTCCAAGTCGGCACTCAATACTTTGGGATCGGAAGCTTTCTCGTTGCTCTGATCACATTCTTGATAGTGGCATTCGTGATTTTCCTAATAGTGAAAGTGGCGTCAAAGTGGAAAATTGAGTAAACCATTTCTTCCCTTTTCTTTTTTCTCGATCGGCATGATTGTTGGCATTCATTTCCCGCAATATTCTGTTTATTCTGATGGCCTCAGAAAAGAGGAACACATATATTCATTTACGTTAAATCTTCATCGAGAATGATCTACCGGAAAACCATTTTTAGGGGCAATCCTTCAATGAGTGTATTGGGGTCTTTACTTTCTCTTAGTCCTTCTTTTCAAGAAAATTGACAATTAATGGATCAATGCGCATAAATCGGCCATGCAATTGTCATATAATAAACGGGAAGTCGCATTGGAAACCTTGACCGTCTCAGCGATCTCGATTATTCATTCGAGACTAAATGGGGCCGCCCGAATTTGAATCGGGGTCTCAGGCTCCCAAAGCCCGAAGGATGGACCAAGCTACCCCACGGCCCCATTATGCTGAGGGAATGAGGCGGTCTAAAATAAATATTTCCTTACAGTTGCTATGAGAATTACAAAAATGTAGCAGAGCCTCGAATCATTAAGTTAATGAATGATTTCAGATGGTCAGATTTATTTTTCCTGAGGTCTTTATCTCGGATGAGGATAGATAATCGATGAGAAGGGCATTTGCTATCGCGGCTTCTATTGTTCTACTAGCATCTTTTGTTTTTTGCTGTTTGATTGATCCAGCTGTTGAGGGCTTCAATGACTCAGATCTAAAGGCGCCATGCATTGTTCAGGAGAATGAGATACCAATTGACTTCCCATCCTCTCTCACCTCCAAACCGCAAGTATACACTTACTCGTTACGATGGGAAATCAGCGATGTGTACGCATACTATGGAGGGGTTATGTCTCTTGAGATAAGAAACAAAGGTCAGACAGCGATCTTTGTTTATGGCTATGGCTTGAAATGGGTCAATTACACAGAAGAATATTTCAAAACAACGAGCGCATACGTTTTTCCCTCTGAAAACGCCTCTATCGGCTTGCTCAAATTTTACGCACCATCTGATCGAGATGTCGGCGTGTACACAATTGTGCTGAAGTTGTGCGTTTCAAATCCGTCCTTCTCAGCATGGTACGATTATGGTGAAGTAGAAAGCGCGGACAGGGCTGTTGCTATTAAACCTTTGGCAATTGAGCGAGAATATCTTATCAAAAGCAATCTCATGAGTTACTTCAATCGAGTAAAATCATTGGTGAATTGCACCGCTGTTAGCGATGTCGTAAAAGAAATAAAAAATGCTGAACCTGGTAATTATTCAACTTTGCAAATAGCACGGGCTTTTCAATGGGTTCGAGATCATATTGAATATGAAAAGGAAAATGAAACCGATATTTGGCAAAGCGCAGAAGAGACACTTATGAGAAAAAGGGGAGATTGCGAAGATCAAGCAATTCTGCTAGCATCAATAATAACTGCGTTAGGGGGCAACGCACGTATCAATTTCATAGAGGGACATGCCTTTACCACTGTTTTCATATCAATGTATCAATCTGAACTTGCGAATGTAGAGGAATCCCTGTGGTCATATTACGGGACGAACGTCACTATGCACATAATCCATTATATGGGTTATTGGTTAGTCATAGATACGGCAGGTTCGATGTATGCTGGCGGTCTACCGGCTAATGCATCCCCGATAAGGGCTAATTCGAACGCGGCGGAACTGACAAAATATGAATTATGGACGTTTGTATCAACAAACTGGCTGATAAGCATCGACGCGCTACAGGATCGATGATGACATCAAAATCATGCGATGAAATTTTTACTTTTTTTCAAGCTAAGATCAATGGATCTTTAAGTGGATTTCTTGAGATTTCATCGCAACTCACCTAGCATCTCCCTCACAGCCTTTCTTACTGCCTCCCGACTGTTAAATTTCGGCCTCCATCCGATTTTCTTTATTTTCTCAATCGAGAGAAGCATTTCTTTTACATCGCCTACCCATCCCCTGCCCCCTTTGACCCCCCCTGTCCATACATATTGGACACCTTTAAGGCCCATTTCGTCAACAACGATGTCTGCTATTTGTTGCACCGTGATGCTATCTTCCGATCCAATGTTGAAGATCTCAGTATCTGTTGAGGTTCTCTCAGCTCCCATAATCATTGCATCTATGCAATCAGAGACGTGAATGTATGACTTTTTCGTACCTGGTGGGGATCCGAGGATCTCCAATCGTCTAGGTGTCTCTCTTAGTTTCGATATAAAATCATGCAGGACATTATGCGTACTCCTCGGACCGACAACGTTCGCAAATCGGTATATCACGGCTTCCATACTGAACATATGGCAGTATGCTGCGATCATCGCTTCGCTAGCAAGTTTCGATGCGCCGTATAGCGAGATGGGAAGAAGTGGCCCATAATTCTCTGAAGTCGGAATGATGCTCGGCTCTCCGTAAACTGTCGATGTTGATGGAAAAACGAATCTCGGGATTTCCAGCTTTCTAGCTGCTTCCAGGACTCGATATGTTGCAAGGACATTTTGATCAAGGTCTATACGAGTATCTTGAGCACCCTTTCTGACATCGGGATTCGCTGCAAAGTGAAAGATCACATCAGCATCCTTAATAATATCCTCGAGCTCAAGTGCCAAAATGTCTCCTCTGATTAGCTCAAAAACATCTTTATGTTCTAGGGATCGCAGGAATTCTATTTTTCCAGCACTGAAGTTGTCGATTCCAATAACGTGGTTATTCATCTCAACGAGTCTCTCAGCAAGATGACTACCAATGAACCCAGCGCAACCTGTTAAAACTACTCTTTTATTCTGAAGTATCATCTGATCACCGGGCGGAAACGACGTGTTTAGCCATTAGTGTTTTTATCAATGAAGCGATTGCCTTGCCTCGGTGTGATATCTTATTCTTTTCCTCAATGGGCATCTCAGCGAATGTTCTGCGCTCACCGTCGGGTACAAATATTGGATCGAATCCAAATCCCTTGGTACCTCTCATTTCGCACTCTATCCTTCCGTAGGTTCTCTCGCTGATGAGAATTTCCTCCTCATTCAAAATACATCCGATGCAGCATTCGAAATACGCTTCTCGATCATTCTCGCCTTCCATCAGTTTTAATATTCCCTTACACCCAAGTGTTTTGTAAATATACGATGAGTAAACACCAGGAAAACCGTTCAATCGTTTTATGAAAAGACCCGAGTCGTCTAGGAGGGCATTCTTGACACCTCTTTCTTTCAAATCGAGAAGGCAGTGTTTCACAACTTCCTGAAGCGAATCTGCCTGTATCTCTTCACAGTCCAAATTGTTTTTTTCTAGTTTTATACCAAACGGTTCCATGGCATTTCTGAATTCTTCAACTTTCCATTGATTTGAAGTTACGATAGAAAACCTCATTTAGGTATAGCGCCCCCTCTTTTCAATATCTATCATTCGGTTAATCACCTCATCGGCACCCTCGAAGTCCTGCCTGTATGCATCTAAAACTATCTCGAACTTATCGAAGATTTCTGAGTGCGCTGATAAGAACGCCTCTTTAAGCAAATGAAGGTCGACACCAAGTTCCTCAATTCTCGCATTTCTTTCTCCCAAAGAAAAGTCGATAAGCCATATCTTTCCATTTCTAAGAATCATGTTTGACGTCGTCAGGTCGCCGTGTACAATTCCATTTTTATGGAGCTTTGCAGCCAATCCGCCAATTTCTCTACAGATTTCATCAATTTTATGTTGGTCAATAACACGTGAGAGCACATCCTTCACCCTCTCTCCATCGACTCTTTCCATGACGATTTCCGAGTTCAATAAGTCTATATCGTAGATTATTGGTGTAGGAATACCGCACTTTCTTGCCTCCTTCATAAGTCTGGCTTCGTTCTTCGTGCGGGTCGATCTAATATGCTGATCAAGCACGGGATGTCTGTAGCTTTTTGGGATTCTTGTTTTGATGATTGCAGTGCGACCCATCCAATCTCCAATTTTTATTTCAGCCTCGGCCCCTCTCCTGATGATTTGCACAAAACGAAAACTTTCATTTGACTAAATAATCTTTCTGAAACAAAAAAGTCATCGCTCTGCTATCTGCAATTGCGAAGGTGACTCACTAAATTAAATTTTAATGATTCAATGGTGGTTTTTCTTGGCTGTAGAATTTGGCAATAGCATGCAAAGGATCAGCGTAGTATCCCATTTCAAAATCTTTCGGAAATGCGCACCTTATTTCGTGATCAAGATACCGATGATCCATCAACACAATTACTGCTCTATCCTTTTCACTCCTGATGGCTCGACCAGCCGCCTGCAGCACGCTCGAAACCGCTGGATATATATCAAAATATAGGTGAGCCCTCTCCTTTCCTAATCGCCATTCATACCGTTTTTTCATCTCCTTTGTCTCGAGTGAAGGCGGCTTAATCGGAAAACCAACAATAATGACGCAAGAAAGAATATTATCGCTAAAATCAATACCTTCGGCTAAAGATCCATTGATGGTCGCAAGCATTAAGTAATCATGCTCTCTTTTCAATGCAGAGATCATTGCCTCTCTTTCGTTTTTTCCATAACTTGATTTTTCAATAAGCATTCTCCTTGAGGTTGTTATGTCCTTCAGCTCTGATTTCACGTTTTCGAGAAATTCATATGAGGGGAAGAAACATGACACATTTCCCTCTATTACTCCAGATATTTGAATTATCAAATCAGCAATTTTCGAATAATTGGATTTTCGCCTTTTCTTGTACAGAGATGTAACTTCTGGTAGTACGCATATGAGTCTGTTTTCTTTAGGGAAGGGAGAAGCATACTCTCTGCATGCAAATCTGCTTTCAATTCCAAGGAGATCCGCATACATCTCAGGAGGATGTAGAGTACCACTCATCAGAATGGCACAGTGCAATTTACTGAAAATTGGAGCAGCTATTGTAGAGGGGTCGACAAGTCTAATGCAGAGACTTTTTGATCTTTTTTCAACATATTTTATGCTATCCTTGCTGTATTGGGTCCAGAGATGAGCAAATTTCAATACACTGCTGCACTTTTCTTTAAACTCATCACGACGCCTCGTCATTATTTCATCAAAGATTTCTTCATTGTTGGCCAAATAGATCAAAACATCATCTATAGGCAGCTTTCCTACTAATGGGTAGCCATCTTCGCTCTCTTGGAGGATTTTACTCGTGAGAAACTTTAATTCTTCAAGTTTCCGCCTGGATTTTCCTAAGTTTTTCTCAGATATTATTCGCTGGAGATCGGTCATTGAAATCTTGCAATAGTAGTTCTCAACGATCCTCCTCGGCAAATTATGTGCCTCATCTATTACAAGAATGGTTTTGTCCCAATCCGCTCCTAACCAACTTGCGCAATTTTCAGTAGGCGCTCCAAAGAAATGATTATAATCGCAAACGATGAGATTTGCCTTGCGGAGTGCGCTAATTGCCATGCGATAAGGGCATATCCCCTCGCAAAGTGAAAATCTAATCAATTCTCGAACGTGCAACGGCGAATGAAAGATGGAATCTACGAGATCGCTTGGAATTTTCCTCGAAAAATAACATTTCAAATTAGAAGTACATCCTAAATGCTTGGGGCCAGTTGCCAAGCACATGTCTCTACGGGAAATCAGATCTACGACTTTGATGGCGTATTTCTCATGAATCCTCTTCGCAGTTTCGATGACCGCCGTATGCTGCGATTGCTTTGCCACAAGGAAAAAGACCCGTCCTCCATTTTTAACCGCATGCTCAAGTCCAGCTGCAAGAGACACAGCAGTTTTCCCCAGCCCAGTTGGTGCATTTGCCAACAGATGGATTCCGTGTTTGACGCATTCTCTTGCATGCATAAGAAATAAATCTTGACTTCTTCTTGGCTGTTCAAATGGGAAAAGATCTGTAACATGATCTTTCGCTAGGTCAATCAAGTCATTCGCCCAGTTGTTCAAACTGAGCATGATTCCAAAAACTTATCAGTAAATGTATATTAACAGGTTAAGCATCCTTGGCAGCATCGGATTTCCGAAAGACCAAAGCATGATTAGCTTCTAGGAGGAATGACTTCTCGATGAATACATCAATCGACAGACTGGAAGATGCAGGAGACGGACGCAGAACAAAACGCGTGGTAACAATTTCACTCATGCTCTTTTTGGCGACGCTTGTAGGATATATAGCCCGCGCAAATGTATCAGTTGCACTGCCATTTGTAGCCGAAGAATATCATTGGGATTCAGAAAAACTTGGCGAACTTGGTGGAGTTTTACTAGGAATCTTCCTTGTTGGTTACGGAATTTCAAATATTTTTATGAGTCCACTCATTGATCATATCGGGCCAAAAAAAAGTTTGGCATTGGCTGTGTTTTCGTGGTCGATTTTAACATTCGCGACTGGTCTCTTTGGAGCCGTTGTTGGCGCGTTTATATTGGCAAGATTTCTACTTGGTCTCTCACAAGGACCGCTCTTTCCGAGTGCAAGTAAGATTGTTTCTACATGGTTTCCTTTGTCAGGCAGGGCTCGAATAAATGCGCTATATCTGAGCACTGGGTTCCTTTCGAATTTACTAGTGCCAATTATTTTCATTCCTTTAATAATCGTAACCAGCTGGCAATTTATGTTCTATTTTGTGGCAATTGTAGGATTCATCCTGTTAATTCCTTTATGGCTGTTTATCCCAGATATTTCCGATAAAAGCTGTTTTAAAGACGGACAGAAAACAACTCTGGGTGGGCTTTTCGCCGTAATAAAAGAGAATGTTGTGTCCGCGTTGAGGATCAGGGGGTTATTTGTAATTACGATCGCCTTTCTCGCAATCAACATGGCTTGGTGGGGGCTTTCACTATGGCTTCCTACATATCTCATCGTTGCGAAGGGTTTGGCAGTAGAGGAATTGATATGGGCTGCGTCCCTGCCCTATCTAGGCGGTATTTTCGGGATGTATGTTGGATCTTGGATTAGTGATCACACGGGAAAAAGGGTGGAGATTGCGTTTGCTTTTGCTGTATGCGATGCTATCTTATTAGTCATTATGATTTTCACGTTCTCGGAGAATCTCATTATCCTTGTTGCTGCAGGAATATTCTTTTTCCTGGGGGTGATGGCACCAACCTCTTTCACATTGTTGCAGAGCGTCGCACCGACGTGTCTTGTTGGAAGTGCAACAGGAATTATGAACGGCATTGCGAACGGTGCTGCCGTACTTGGGCCAATCATTCTTGGCTTTGCTGTTGCTATTACTTCCTCTTATGACATTGGACTGGTTCTTTTGGCAGCATTCCAAATCACAGGTGCACTTCTGTTGCTGGCATTCCCGAGAGCGCTTCTGGAAAAGGAAAATCATTCGAAATGACCCCTAATAATCTCGTTTTCTCTGCTCCACTCGGCAATCATAATATCAAAAAAGGCTTTCAAATGTTCCGCAAGTAATTTTCCTATGAACTGTGACTTTACTGCGAGAAGAACTAGATTGACAATGACCTGATATTTGATGTAAAGATTGCACCTTGTTGTATAAATTTCGAAACATTGTTTGTATAGCCAAAGTGTGTATGATTGTTTCATCTGGACTATAGACGACTTTATCGACGGGAAAGATTATTGTTTTCGAAGACCTTTTCGATGCGTGGATAGAATTCCGTTTGGATGCGAATCGCTTGATTCGATGCTTGACGGCGGCATCGAACCAGGTTGCATCACATTAATTTATGGGGAAGCTGGCACAGGCAAGACGAGCCTATGTCTGCTCGCGACGTGCAACGTGGTAAAGACAGGGAGGAAGGTCGCATACATTGACACTGAAGGTGTATCTCTAGACCGGCTTCGTCAAATCGCTGGCGATAGTTTCAATGCCGTTATTAAAAATACACTTTTCACAGAGGTTCATAGCTTCGACGACCAAGAAAGAATGGTCGATAAGGCTGTGAAAATGGCCGAGGCAAACGCTGACATCGGCCTGATAGTGCTCGACTCCGCAACAATGTATTATCGTCTTACGAGTAGACAAGAAGAACGATCGGAAAGGCGATCTATTGCAAGTCAAACTGTTAAGCTCGTTGGAGTCGCGAGGAAAATGAACATCCCCGTCTTACTCACTTCTCAGGTTTATACGGACGTTGAAAAAGGCACTTTTGAATCCCTCGGTGGTCATGCACTTCATCATAACGCAAAGGTGATCATACGGCTCGAAAAAATTTCAACTGGAAGGCGCAGGGCAGTCTTGGTAAAACACCGTCATCTTCCTGAAGGAAGGATCGCGGAGTTTATGCTCACAGATCGCGGCGTGACATGTTAGTTTCTAAATTTCTTTCGCTATTGATGTATCATCAGCTCTTTCGTCCAACTGAAAAATCTACGAGTATCGACAAGATCTCGCTTTCCCTGCTTTTATCAAGACATTTCAAACTATGTTTTGCCCTCTCGGCAAATGAGAATGCTGTTCTTTTTGCGAACTCAATGCTTCCGAGTTCCTCCAGCAAAGCGATTATATTAGCCATACCAGCGCCATCAAGTTTCTCATTGCCTAGTGATGCAAGCAAAAATTCTCTTCTCTTATTATCTCCCAGTTTCTCAAGTTCTGCAAGTGCATGAAGCACAATGAGGGTACGCTTTCCGTTTCGAATATCCGACCCAATCGGCTTTCCTAATATCTCCTCCTCGCCCGTAATGCCAAGAACATCATCCCAAATCTGGAATGCAATGCCGAGCATTCTTCCATACTCTTTCATTTCAGAAACTTGGAATTCAGAACCACTGGCTATAATCGCGCCGCCTTCAGATGCGCAGGAAAACAGGACCGCGGTTTTCCTCTCTATCATTTCCAAATACTGTTCTGGCCTCACATCATTTCTTGTCTCAAAATCAAAATCCATTTGTTGCCCTTCTGCAATAAGCCATACCGTCCGGGCCGTGAGCCCGTACAGTCTGTTAAGGTCGCCAGCACATACTTGAGTTTTTCCAATAACCTCAAAAGCCCTGGCAAACATTGCATCTCCGGCTATGATCGCAGTGGGGATATCGAAAAGTACATGAACTGCTGGTCTCCCACGTCTTACCGGATCCTGGTCAATAATATCATCGTGTATGAGTGTGAAGTTATGAATGATTTCAAGAGCACATCCAAACGGTAGCGATCTATCCCCAGCCTTTCCAACTGCTTCCGCGACTAAGTATGCGATTAGTGGCCTTAACCGCTTTCCACCAGCGGCCGGGTAGTGCCGTACAGCCTTCATTAGTTTCTCTGGTTTTCCTTCCTGAAGGTAAGAAATAAGAGTTCTATCTATTTTTTCAATGATCGGCTTCACTTCCTTGCCTATATCCATTTTATCAGTCTCCCATTTGCTCTAGCCATTCTCTTGTTATTCCCGTGATGACGTGTGGAGATCTTGAAAGTTCATTAACCCTTGCGCTACCAGTCAAGAACATCGTTGCTTTGAATTCCATCTGCATTACTTTCAATTTCTTGACGACAGCATCTGCAGATTCGGTCGCTGCCTGCAGAATCGATCTTGCTGTGCCAGCACAATTTGCACCTATTGCGATGCTTTTTGCTATGTGAAGACCATTCAAGATTCCGCCACTCGCAATGAGTGGAAGACCTACCTTGGCAGCGATGACCGATACTGGCGATGGAATGCCCCAATCTTTAAACGCTTCCCCCAAGATTTTTCCCTTTTCGTCGCCTACTCTTTCTGCTCTGTATTTCTCAACGAGGGAGAAACTCGTCCCTCCGCTTCCTGAGACATCGATCGCCTTAATGCCGATACCTTTTAATCGATTTGCGACGCCTCTGGAGATACCTGCCCCGGTTTCTTTTATCATAATAGGCACTTCTCGAGCGATCTCACGAATTGCATCAAGACATCCTTTTGCGTTCGTATCTCCCTCCGGTTGTACAACTTCTTGAAGAAAGTTGAGATGGATGCAGAGCACATCGGCATCTATCATTTCAATTGCACGTTTAATCGAGTCCAAAGCCAGCGCATTTTTGTTCTTTTGTCTGATGAGCTGCGCAACACCTAGGTTTCCGATCTTCAGTGGAATATCGTAATCCTTTACGACAGCATAGCTTCTGTAATCTCCATTCTCCAGTGCTGCCCGCTGGCTACCAATGCCCATGCCTATTTGGAATTCTTCGCAAGCTTTAGCGATATTTTCATTGATTTTCGAGGCCTTTGAATATCCACCAGTGATTGCCGTAACTATCAACGGGAATGAGAATTTGCGTCCGAGGAATTCAATAGAGGTATCTATTTCATCAAAATTGATTTCTGGTAGGGCATTGTGAACTAATTTAATATCATCCCAATAGTTGTATTGGCTTCCTACGTCCTCTTCCAACGACACTTCAATATGATCGGCCTTTCTATCTTCTATTCTTGACATCGATTCATCCACCAATGATTCTCGTTCCTTTTACACGCTCTCCTTTAAGAGCAGATTCGAGTCTTCCGGGTACATTGCCATTAATCACCAAACATTCGCATCCTCTAGAAGCAATTCGTACCATGCGTTCTATCTTACCATACATGCTACCAGTTACATCGACGTATCTTGAGGTTTTAGGCAGTTTCTCCAACGTAGAATGATCTATTTCTTCAAGCAACTCCGCATTTGGATTCATGAATGGATCAGAAGTATAAATACCATCGACATCCGTGCAGAAGATAACTATTTCGGGCTTGAAGTACATCGCCAATCTCTCCATCAACTGATCTCCTGAACATATTCCGAAAGTCCTGCTCGAATCCAGACACGCGTCGCCGAAAGTCACGGGTAGGAATCCAATTTTAAGATATTTATCAAAAATATCTGTATCGAGATATGTCAACTCTCCCGAATCAAGCCTCGCTGATGTGCTTGGAGGAATGGAAACCGGTTTAAGTCCTTTTTCAACAAGAACTTCCATGACTTTATAATTTAATTCTCTCACATCCAGCATGACTTTAGCAAGACCTTTCAATTGCTCCGCGGAAATTAATCCTCTTTGGAGTTCGAATTCATGAGCAACAATGTGACCAAACGAGCCTGCTCCGTGGACCAGGATGATGTTTTTTGCAGCATTTGCAATTTCCTGACTAAGTCGATTGACGTTCTTCCTTCTAAAATATCTCAATTTCATTTTATCCGTTATCACGCTACCGCCGAATTTTACTAGTATCATTATACCAACTCAAGCATCTGAAGGTCTCTATAAAAAGATTCTTGGCTACAGAGCCTAAACAATTCTGTTTGAGTGACTTCATAGCGTCTTTGACCGGATTGCCGACTATGATCTCTTGAATTCTCTAGTCTTCTTCACAAGTTAAGGCGATGACGTCGAGCCATCCGGTTCATTTTCCATAAATCGAGGGCACGATCGAAAGTTTTCAATTTGGATTCGAAGAACAAGTTTCCGGATCGGAGGGAAATTCAGAAGTCAAATCACGTACTTTTCAATCTAGTCCCACATTTCCTACAGAAATTATCCGTTGATTCTGCCTCTAAAGCACAAGAGGGACATCTAATAATCTTACGAACCTTTGCACCACATTTTCCACAGAAATTATCATTTGGATGCAGAATGTCCCCACAACTCGAGCATCTTTGTTCATTACCGACCATCCCGATTTCAATTTTCGCCCGAGGTTCATCTTTTGCCTCAATTTCCTCCTTTACGCTCTGTTCTGCCACCTTAACTTGCTGTTCAACCACTTGCCCCTCAGCGCATCGTTTTGCTTTATAAGCGAATTTCAACGCATTCGTGTACTCCGTTCTTTCAAAGCATCTTCTTGCACTTTCGAGATAATCTTTTGCGGCTGTTGTATCAACGCCTCTCTGGTCTGCAGCTTCGATACCCATCTGTGCACTCTCAATCATGAATTTTGACTCAATGTAGTTTACTGGCAATTTTTTCACTTCCTGAAAAGGTGGTATTTGTTCTTCTTCTTGCGGAGTCGGTTTTGATGAAATTTCCTCGAATACGTCC
Organism: Methanomassiliicoccales archaeon; assembly: GCA_038850735.1. Classification (NCBI taxonomy): domain Archaea; kingdom Methanobacteriati; phylum Thermoplasmatota; class Thermoplasmata; order Methanomassiliicoccales; species Methanomassiliicoccales archaeon. Next base: position 2,752 of record JAWCLO010000008.1, on the reverse strand, counting down.
AAATCCTTTGATTTCGCCCTTCTCAGAGCTTCTCTTGCCCGCTCGGTCAATTCTTTACAAACGAGATAGTCTTTCCTCTGATATGCTCTCTCCGCTTCGATAATAAGGCTATCCGCTTCGCTTGTATCTTTATTCTTTTCTTTCAAAGTTTTTGAAACGGCACTAGTCGTTATTAACGCATTGTAGGCTTCATCCCGCTGTAGTATCATTTCTATCTTTTCTCTTTTCCTTGACCTCATATACCTCAACTCAAAGAAAATGACAAATGCCAAAATCGCCGCGCCGACGACGATGACAATCATGCCAGATGATTCAACCATTTAAGGCACCATTTTGTCCATCTTTGGATTGTTGCCTAATTCTTTGTCGTTTCACTTAATACTTCTTGCTAATTTAAGCTTGCCCAACGTTCTGCGATTTTCAGTTTTATTATAAATCGTTTATTGGTTAACCCTCAGAACTTTTGCGAGCATCTCCAAAAAGACTGTGAAATACGACGAGTTCGCATGTTATGCAAGTTTCTGTTATTACCAATCTATTCTTTAGTCTTCCATTTTTCCAATTGATGGTTTCTTCAACGAAATTACTTCGTATATAGAGATTATAACCAATTTATTATTTGTCTTGCTCAACTGACTATCAAATAGACTGAATGAAAATATTAGGAATTGAACGGTTATGTGGAATCTTCGTCTAGTTGATGAATTTCGATTCCATTCATGAATAATAATAAAAAAAGAAATTTATAGATTTATATATTTTGATTGTAAAATAATATTATTTTATCAAATGTAATGGGTAAATCGCTACATTTGATAACAACATTTAAATACGGTTCATTGCAATTGAAAATCTAAATATCATTTGTGAAAATGACGAATTAAAAACATATGATAAAGTGATTACACGAAGAGTTTAAGAAGCTGGGTTATGAAAAAAAGGAACATTCGAATCTAAGCCTATTCTACAGCCTTTGTATCGTCGTTTTCACAAATGAGAACCAAAAGGGGGGAAAAAGATAAATGAATAATAGCAAGACTACAACAAATAGGAACAGGAAACTTCTGGGGCTAATCTTGGCACTACTAATGTTGGTTGCAGGTGCGTTTACGATGGTCAGTGAAAATACTGTCGTAGCAGCAGAACCTTCGGAGCGATTTGTTGGCTACAATCTCGAGCAGAACAAATGGACAACTGGTGATCTTGGAAAGGCTTACACGGAAGGAGATTTCGTTTCGTATCAATTGAAAATTACCAAATCAAGCAAAATTTGGGGCAGTTCGGAATTCGAAATTGATTTCAACTTCTATCAGCCTTCGAGTGGTGCAATCTATGTGGATGGATTCGACACGTCCATAACACCTTACAACGGATCTTATACTGGCTTCCAAGTTGCAGTTTCTCCTAATGATTATCTTCCTGACGGGCAGCAGCTACCGCCGAGCACAACCTGGGGCAAACCGATCCCTGTTGAAGGTGTGAATTATATTTCAGGATCAAACCCGAATGTTTTTGGATGGTACATACGTAATTATATGGATCCTTTAAGCGGCGGTGACGACTCACCAGGAACTGCACCTTCACAATCTAGGAAATTTACTGTGTATACCAATGACACATGGCCTACAAACTCCGATTACATCATCTTGTTCTTTAGAGCTCATCTGGCACTCAGCCTTGTTTGGCAAAACGGATTAGAATCGGAAATTCCAACCGAGCTAGATGGTGGCGAATTTCAGGACTGGACTGCAAAATGGAATGGTGCAGCATTCGCCACGGGATCATCCCGTCATTTTACTCTGAACTATCCTGGCATCGGTGAAAAGACTATACCTATTCCAATAGCGAACTATCCAACGAGCCGTATTGAGGGTCATAAGTATACTGGAAGCGGATCAATACCTTCTCCAGGAAGTCCCGTACCATCCACATGGATGCTCACAAACAATTGGGAGATCACGCTTACTGGCACGATTGATCTTGGATACGGACTGCCCGGAATACCGATTTCATTAGGGCCAGTTCTAACTGGTAATGGAAGCTACACAACTATTGATAAGAATGGAAAATTCGTGACCATACCCTTTAGTCAAGGATACTTCGCATTTAGTGGTCTGGTGCAGGGTACATATTCAGTTCATGAACATATCAAGCCGCAGTACAGCTGCCTAGGTATAGTTTCCAACGGTTTGGGGACACCTAATGTTCCGGCTGGAGAATATAACAATTTCGCCTTGAAAAAGGGAGAAATTATCTACATTGATTTCTTTAACAGTGGTGCTGGAAAGATTTCAGGATATAAGTTCCATGATATTGATGGAGACGGAAATTGGGATCTAGGAGAACCTGGCCTGGCTAACTGGACAATTGAATTGTATGCCAGCGGAGGAGCAGTACCAATTGCGAGCACAATTACCAATTCAAATGGATACTATATCTTCGATCCAGTTCAGGCCGGGAATTACACGGTCAAAGAAGTTCTGAAAGCGGGATGGTATAACACAAGACCCACTGCCCTCTTCGTGACAGTACAGGCGGGCGTGCACGTAACGGATGTCAATTTTGCAAACACTATGTACGGCAAGATCTGCGTGCAGAAAATTGAACAGGGAATCGGACCAGTTGCTAATGTAACGATCGAACTCTGGCAGGGAGGGGTGAAGATCGCGTGGGCTGTGACGAACGAGACGGGTTGGGTGTGCTTCGAGAATCTCAAGCTGGGCACATACACCGTCAAGGAAGTCCTGCCTGC